>CANGIH010000045.1 GCA_947453875.1 Planctomycetaceae bacterium
CAGCCGACGGCGGAATACGCCGAGGGGACAGGCCGCGATCACAACGCCTACGGCTTCACGATGTGGATGGCCGGTGGCGGCATCAAGGGGGGGGTGAGCGTGGGGGAGACCGACGAGCTCGGCTCGGCGGCGATTCTGCCCGAGCACGACGGCCGCACCGGTTTCCATGTGAAGAGCCTCCACGCCACCGTGCTCCACTGCCTCGGCATCGATCCCAACCGGCTCTCCTACTTCTTCGGCGGGCTCGACCAGAAGCTCGTCGGCGTCGAGCATGTCGAACCGATCCGCGAGGTTCTGGCGTGAGGGAGGATCGGGGCTCCCGGCCGGTGGCGGGGTGCTTCATCGGTGAAGCGGTGGGGGCGGCACAGGATCACTTCGTCATGATTCCGTTCGAGCGAGAAATCGACGCCGTCTTTCGTGGCCGATGGCCAATGCCGCTGAAAATGGTTGTCGGCGCGATCGCTGGGGCGTTGATCGTGCTGGGGCATCTCGCCTTCAGCCCTCCCGACATCGGTGCCCGAGCCCAGTTCGGTTTCATCTCGTGTGGCGCCGGCGCTGGAGCGGTCATCGTGCCCTTTCTCTCCTTTCGCGATGCCGTACAGCGACGGATCGATCGGGGCGATCCCGTCCACCGTCTTCTGCGCTTGTATCTCTGCAACGGCACGTGGTCGATCCTGCTCGGGATGCTGACGGTCATCCTGCTCACGCTCGTGATGACGATCGTTGCCGCGAGTCTGAACCTTCGTCCCGTCGGTGGCCCGTAGCAAGCGGTGCGAACCTTTGGTTCTCGATGAGCTGGTCCACGGACCGCCGGGGCGACTCCAGCGACTCTTCCTCGCGGTCGTGCCGTCGTTCTGGGCCGCGTCGATGGAGCGGGAGTCGCGGGGCGGCTCCGCTGCCCCGCCTGCGGCGGGCTCCGTTGGCACCGGACGGTCTGGCGGCCGGACGAGTGAACGAGCTGCGAGCGGGCCGCCCGCTTTTCCGTCCTCGTCGATCGGCGGTTATCACCGACGGGAGTGTGCGGTTGGCCCGGAGGAGGGAAGCGATGGTGCCTTTCACGACTGGAACGCTCGCGATGATCGGTCTGGCCCTTCCGAATGGCGCCGACTTCGCCATGTTCCACGTCTGGTGGTTGGTCGTCGTGGCTGCCGTGGTGGCGGTCGCGAAATCGACCTGGTATCGAGCGCCGCTGTGGAGCCTCGGTTGTCTCTCCACCGTCGCCTCGGGGATGAGTGCCCCTGCGATCGCTGCGTGGGCGCTTTCCGGCCAGAGTGATTTCGTGCTGTTTCCCGTCGTCGTGGCCGGCTGTGCGCTCTTCTCGGCGATCCTTCCTTGGCGGCGATCTCCGACGCTCCTCGACCTCCTCAAGCGTGGGGCGGCCACTGCGGTCATCGGCGTGATGCCGATCCCCCTGCTCGTGGTGGTGATCGTCGTCGTCGACTCGATCCTGGGCCACCGATGACCGAGCTCGAGGGGCAACGGGCGCCGCCGACGATGATCTCTCGGCTGCCATGACGGGCTCGGTCGCTGCCGGGTAGGCTTCGTGGGGCGACATGATTCCTGCCGCCTCGGTTTCATGCCGTTCGAGGAGGGACGAGTTGGCGATTTTGTCGAACCGGATTCTGCCGCTCCTCACCTCGGTCGTCGCGGGGCACCCGTTCACGGGGATCCTCATGATCGTGGTGATCCTGGTTCGATCCGCCACACTGGCCTTCGCCGCCGAGGCCACCTTTCCCGAGCAGGTCGCGGCGGTCCGCGCCGGGACCTCGTCACGGATCCGCGTCGCCGATCGGGCGCTCACCGAAGAGGAGTGGGAAGAGATCGCCGGCCTCGAGACACTTTTGCACCTCGATCTCCAGGAGGGGGTGGCGGACGATGCGAAGGCAATCGTGCTTTCGCGCCTGCCGCGGCTCGAGCGGCTGGTGCTCCGGGAGTCCCCCCTCGGCGACGAGGGCTTCAGGCACCTCGCCGCCTGCCACACCCTCCGCGACATCAATCTCCCGCAGGCGCGGTGCACGCTGGTGGGGCTCGCGGCGCTCGCCGAATTGCCGAGGCTCAAAAACCTCCGGCTGGGAAGCCCGGAGCTCTGTCCCGATGGAAACGGGTGCACCGAACTGGGGATGACGCTCCTCCAATTCCCTGCCCTCCGGTCGCTCCACCTCATCGATGTCCCTGTCGGCGATGACGGTCTCGGGGGAATCGCCCGCTACGACGGCCTCTGGACTCTCTATCTCGACGGCGCCGGGATCTCCGACGAGGCGTGGGAGCGTTATTTCGCCCTCCACCCGGAGGTCCATGTCCATGTCGACCAGGCCCACCACGACCGCGACCCGAACCGCCACGAGTGACTCTCCCGGCGGGGCAGGGGTGTCGGCGGCCGGTGCGGGCGGTTATTTTCATGGGCCGGGACGGGGGGCTCGTGCGAGCCGACAGCCGCGCCCGGCTTTGCCCATGCCGTCCCACGACACCGCCCCGGAGCCGTCGATGACCTTCCGCCCCTGCCACAGCCTCGCTGCCCCGCTCCTGGCTCTCCCGGTTTTCATGGCGGTCGTCGCCGCCGGCCTGTCGTCGACTCCCGCCCGCGCAGGCGTCCCGGCCGGTGGTGCCATGGTGCAGGCGGCCAATATCTGGCTGGCCACCCTCGCTCCCGAACAGAAAGCCCGTGTCCTCAAGCCCTACGAGGATGCCGGCCGCGTCGGCTGGCACTTCATCCCGAAGTTCGAGCGGAAGGGGCTCCCGCTCCGCGAGATGGTGCCTTCACAGCAGCAGGGGGCCTATGACCTGCTCCGCGCCGCGGTCTCCCAGGCAGGCTACGACAAGTCGCGGGCGATCATGCAGCTCGACGAGATGCTCCGCATCCAGGAGGGCTCCAATGCCAAGAACATCCGCGATGCCGATCGCTACTTCTTCACCATCTTCGGCACCCCGGCCGAGAAGGGCACCTGGGCTCTCTCCGTCGAAGGGCATCACCTCTCGCTCAACTTCGTCGTCCGCGACGGGCAGGTCGTCGACAGCACGCCGCAGTTCTTCGGCGCCAACCCCGCCGAGGTCCGCGCCCGCTTCGCCGGGCTCCCCGAGCCGGGCTTCCGCGTACTCGGCGCCGAGGAACATCTCGCCTTCGATCTCGTCCGCTCCCTCGATGCCACGCAGAAGGCGAAGGGGATCATCGCCCCCGAGTGCCCCAAGGACATCCGTGCCGCCGGCGAGACGCAGTCGCCGAAGGAGCCGGCCAAGGGGATCCCCGCCGCGGAGCTCAAGCCGGAGCAGCAGGCCCTCCTTCGGCGGATCATCGAGACGTACTGCGCCGCGATGGCCGACGAGGTCTCCAAGGAACGCCTCATGCTCATCGAGAAAGCCGATGGCGGCTGGAACGCGATCCACTTCGCCTGGGCCGGCGCCACCGAGCCGGGCATCGGCCATTACTACCTCGTCGAAGGCCCGTCGTTCGTGATCGAGTTCTGCAACGTCCAGCCCGACGCCGAGGGGAATCCCGCCAACCACATCCACTGCGTGTGGCGCGATCGCACCGGCGACTTTGATTTGCCGGCCAACCCCTGAGCCTTCAGCCCGGTGTTCTCGTCCGGAGCGTGAGACCGCCATGCGACCGCTTGCCACATTCGTCACTCTCGTCGTGGCGATCATGGTTTCGGGCACCACGTCGGCCCAGGTGCAGGGAATCGCCACCGGACCGAGGCCGCAGGCTCGCGTCATCGACGAGACCGGCACGCTCTCGGCCGCCGATCGGGGGGAGATCGAGCGGCTCGCCCGATCGATCTGGGAGACGACGAAGACCGACATGATGGTGGTCGTCATCCCGACCACGGCCGGCGAGCCCCACCGCCGGTTCGCCACCGATCTTTTCAACCGCTGGCAACTCGGCAACGCCGCACGGAACGACGGCCTCCTCCTCTTCGTCGCCCTCGCCGACCGGCGCTGCGAGATCATCCTCGGCGACGGCCTCGATTCCCCCGGCAAGCGTTCAGCGAGCCAGCGGATCATGGATCAGGTCATGGTGCCCCATTTCCGTGCCGGTCGCCCCGGCCGTGCGATCCTCGACGGCGCCACCCGCAGCGTCACGGACATCGTCGGCGTCTCCGCTGAGAGGCCGGAGGACGACGCCGTCGCGTCTTTGCCGGCGGCCACCTCCGGCACGCTTGTCGAGAAGCGTCCCGAGCCGATCCTCGAACCGCTCGTCGATACGCAGACCACTGCCGCCCCCGCCTCCTCCGATGGTGATGCCTTCGCCCTGCCCCGCCAGACTTCCGTTCCCGGCCCGTTTGCCGAGCGCGAGCTGCCGCAGGTGATGCCCGCACCCTGGGGCCACGGGCAGGTTCGCCCCGATCAGTCATCCGACCCGTTCTTCGACTTCGTCCTTCTCGCCGGTGGCGGCGGCGCCACGCTCATCGGTGGCTCGATCGCCTTGCGCAACCTCTGGCGCTACCGCCGCCGCAATTGCCCCCACTGTGGCACGACGATGATCCGCCTCTCTGAAGGGGAAGACGACACCTATCTTGAATGCTCCGAACGGGTCGAAGAGAGCCTCGGCAGTGTCGACTACGACATCTGGACCTGCCCGGTCTGCCCCGCTGTCGAAAAGGTTCGGTGGGGCGCCCTTTTCACCCGCTATGCCAAGTGCCCCCGCTGCCGCGCCATCACGAAACTCCAGACCATCTCCCGGCTCCGCTCCCCCACCGCATACCGGGAGGGGCTCGAACGGATCGACGAACGCTGCCTCCACTGCGGCTGGGAGCAGACCGGCGAGCGTGCCATCCCCAAACTCCAGCCATCCCAGCGTGTCGACTGGTCGGTCGGCTCCGGCTCCGGCAGTTTCGGTTCTTCAGGGGGGAGTTTTTCCAGTGGCGGCAGCTCCGGCGGGCACTCCTCCGGCGGCGGTGCCAGCGGCTCCTGGTGATTCGCAGCTTCCTGCGCTGGGCGGACCGGAGCGTGCCGGCCTCGTGGCGACTGGCGGCGGAGGGGGGCGGGAATCGAGACGGTCTCCCGCGGCGTGCAGGCCTCCGGCCGACGGTCCGGAAGAGTCACTCACACTGGTACATTGGCGGCGACGTTGCCGCGGATCGACCGTGGCGCAAGCACGCCTCTCCGGGGACTCTCTCGCATGACGCCGCTCCGCAGGAGTCTGTTCGTCGTCGCCACCGTGCTGATGGCCGTCGCCTCCGGCCACGCCGCTGAATTCCACGTCGACTCCGGGGTGATCACCGTCCCCGATGGCTACACGATCGACATTGCCGCGGCGTCGCCAGTCGTCGAGCGCCCCGTCACGATCGACTTCGACGAGCGCGGGCGGCTCTATGTCACCGAGTCGAGCGGCACGAATATCGCCGTCTCCGAACAGGTGAAGAGCCCAACCCATCGTGTCTTCCGCCTGGTAGACAGCGACGGCGACGGCAGGTTCGACCGCCGCACGGTCTACGCCGAGGGGCTGATGATGCCGGAGGGGTCGCTCTGGTACCGCGGCTCGCTCTATGTCTCCGCACCGCCGGAGATCTGGAAGTTCACCGACGCCGACGACGATGGCGTCGCCGAATCGCGCGAGGTGTGGCTCGACGCCAAAACCCTCACCGGCTGCGCCAATGATCTCCACGGCCCCTACCTCGGCCGCGACGGCCGGATCTATTGGTGCAAGGGGGCCTTCGCCGAGCAGACGTATGACCTCCCCGGCCGCCCCGGCTGGAAGACCCGCGCCAGCCACATCTTCCGCGCCCGCGACGATACGAGCGAACTCGAACCGGTGCTCACAGGCGGCATGGACAACCCCGTCGACGTCGTCTTCACGCCGGAAGGGGAACGGATCATGTCGTGCACGTTCCTCGTCGACCCCGGCGGCGGCGAGCGCGACGGCCTGATCCATGCCCTCTACGGCGGCGTCTACGGGAAGGACCATGGCGTACTCGACGGCCATGCCCGCACCGGCCCCCTTCTTCCGCCGCTTGCCCACCTCGGGCCTGCCGCCCCCTGCGGCCTCCACCGCCACTCCGGATTCGGCCACGGCGAGCTGTTGGCCGGCAACCTGTTCACGACGTCGTTCAATCTTCGGACGGTGTTTCAATCCAAGCTCGTCGCTGCCGGCGCGACGTTCACCACCGAGACGAAACCCTTCCTCCAGGCCGACTGGGTCGATTTTCACCCCACGGATACCATTGAAGACGCCGACGGCTCGCTTCTCGTCGTCGACACCGGCGGCTGGTACAAGCTCTGCTGCCCGACGTCGCAGCTCGAGAAGCCGGCCGTCCTCGGCGCGATCTATCGGATCCGTCGCGATGGCACGAAGTCGGTCGACGATCCCCGCGGCCTCGCTCTCGATTGGCAGGGGATGACGCCCGCGGGCCTCGCCGCGCTCCTCGCCGACCCGCGCCCCGTCGTTGTCGCCCGGGCCACCGACGAGCTCGCCCGGATCGGCGCCGCCGCGGTGCCCGATGTCCGTAACGTCCTCGCTGGGGCGGCCGTCCCCGCCGTCCGGCAGCAGGCGATCTGGACACTGGCCCGGATCGACGGCGACAACGCCCGCGGTGCCATCCGCGACGGCCTCGGCGATCCGGACGCTGGCGTCCGGCAGGCCGCCTGCCATGCGGCAGGGCTCCATCGGGATCGTGCATCGCTTGCGCGGCTGGGAACGATCATGAAGGAGGATCACCCAACGGTGGCCCGTGCCGCGGCCGAAGCGCTCGGACGTCTCGGTCTGCCGGAGGCGTGTGCCGCGCTTCTGGCTGCGACCGGGCGGGCCGACCGGGCGGGCGACCGGGCGCTCGACCACTCGATCCTCTACGCGCTGATCGAGACCGCCGCCCCGACGCCGATCCTCGAGGCTCTCGCCACCGGCCACCCGGAGGCGAAACGCGCGGCGCTGATCGCCCTCGACCAGATGGCTGACCGGCTCCCCACTGCGGCGCTGGCCCGCGACGCCGTGATCGTACTGTGCGCATCGGACGACCGGAACGTGCGCGACGCCGCCTGGTGGGTCGCGTCCCATCATCCCGACTGGTCTGACTCCCTCGCCGACCAGGTGCGTGGCCAACTGGCGCGGATGGTGACGGCCGATCCGGAGGGCCGCGATGCCATCCGCGAACTCCTCGCCCCCTTCGCCACCAACGGGGCCGTCGCCGACGCCCTCGCGGCGGCGCTTGACGGTGACGATCCGTCACGCCGAGCCGCGGCGCTCGAGGTGATGCGGTCGGCGCGACCGCCATCGACGCCCCCGTCGTGGCCCCAGCGGCTCACCCGCCTCGCCATCCGTCCCTGCGAACGGGATTCCGCTCCCGCCGCCGAGTCTGGCGAGGCGGTCGCCGTTCTCGCCGGACTGCCCCTCACCAAAGAGGATCGGGCCGCCTTCAGGCCGGCGGCGATCGAGATCGAGGAGGCGGGCACGCTCGCTCCCCGGTCGATCCTCCAGGCCCTCGGTCTCCTCGGCGACGCGACCGGCGAACTCCCCGACGTCGTCGTCGGTCGCTTGCTTCTCATCGCCACACTCGGCGAATCGCCCGTCGACCGGACTGCCGCCGCCACGGTCCTCGCCGCCGCCACGCTGCCGGAGCGGGCCCGGCTCCGGGTCGGCGACGCGTTCGTGAAGCTCGGCGCCCAGGAAGTGACGCTCCTCCTCCCGGGGCTCGTGAAGGAGGGGGGAGAGCCGCTTGGCCGGGCGGTCGAGGGGCTCGGCCAGAGTGAGGCGGCCGGCTTCGTGCGACGCGATCTGCTCGAGGCGGCGGTGCAGGGGCTCCCCGAGAAATCGGCGGCGCTCGGTGCCGAACTCCTCGCCAAGACCGAGGCACTGGTCGCCTCCGAACGGGAGGCCTTTGAGAAGCTCCTTGCGAGCTTGCCGGCGGGGGATCCTGTCCGTGGCCACGCCATCTTCGCCGGAAAGACCGGCTCGTGCACCTCCTGCCATGCGATGGCCTATGTCGGCGGCCGCGTCGGCCCCGATCTGTCCCACATCGGTGCGATCCGCACCCCGCGCGATCTCCTTGAGGCGATCGTGCGGCCGAGCGCGAGCTTCGTGCGGAGCTACGAGCCATCCGTCGTGGTCAGCGTCGACGGCCGGTCGTTCCAGGGCGTCGTCCGTGAAGAAGCCGGCGGGGCGCGCGCGATCCAGACGAGTGCTACGACGATCGAACGGGTGCCGCGTGAGTCCGTCGAATCGATCGAACCGGGACGCGTGTCGATCATGCCGCAGGGATACGACCGGCTCCTCTCACCGCAGGAGCTCGCCGATCTGGTCGCCTTCCTCCACCAGGCGAAGTGACTCCCCGGCAGTGCATCCCCGGCACGATCGCGGCGCCCCGTTTCCCCCATCCCGAGCCAGGAGCCACCATGGACGACGCCCGCCACCGTCTCTCCCGCCGCACCCTCGCAGGTTCGCTCGCCGCCGCAGCGGGCATGGCGGCCCTGCCGGTGACGGCCGCGTCGGTGCCACGCCGATCCGAGTTGATCGCCGAGGAGAACGCCCGGCCCGGCACGCGCGACTGGATCCTCACGAAAGCCGAGATCGATCCGGCGACGCGCTACCGCAGCCCCTGGATCGAAGGTTTTTGTTCCCACCTCTCCGCGAAGGCTGGGGAGGAGATCGCGTTCTTCGTGAGCGCCAATCCGCCGAGCCCGGTCACTCTGTCGATCTACAGGCTCGGGTATTACGGCGGCGACGGTGGCCGGCTCGTCGCCGATCTCGGCGAGTTTCCGGGGCGAGTCCAGGCCGCCCCGCCGGTGGGGCCGAAGCGGGTGCGGGCCTGTGACTGGGAGCCGTCGGCGCGTGTCACGGTGGGGAACGACTGGCCGAGCGGTGTCTATGTTGCCAAGCTCACCGCCACACGCTCCGGTCACCAGAGTTATGGCGTGTTCGTCGTCCGCGACGATCGCCCCGCCGACTATCTCCTCCAGGCGAGCGACTTCACCTGGCAGGCCTACAACCGCTGGCCCGATCGCTTCGCACTCTATGACAACGGCGAGAAGGAGTGGTATTGGGGGCCGAACGTGCAGGTTTCGTTCCGCCGCCCCTACGGCAAATACTGCCAGATCCTCGACCAGCCCCTCTCGATCGGCTCGGGCGAATGGTTCTTGTGGGAATTCCCTTTCGCCTTCTGGATGGAATCGCTCGGCCTCGACGTGACCTACATCTCGAACCTCGACACGCACCGCGATCCAGCCGGGCTCCGGCGGGCCAAGGGGCTGCTCAGCGTCGGCCACGACGAATACTGGACGATCGAGATGGTCCGCAACGTGCAGGCGGCGGTGCAGGCGGGCGTGAGTGTCGGATTTTTCTCCGGGAACGCCGTTTGCGGCCGGGTGCTTCTCGACGAGGCGGGCCCGGCGTTCGAACGCGTGGGTGTGTTCGGGCCGCCGGGGGGAACGATCGAATTCGAGCAGATGAAGTCGCTCGCGCACGAGCGACCGTATGCGAATGAACTCGTCGGCGCCCATTCAACCGGCCCGGTGACCGGTGGGGCCGATTGGATCTGCACCACCCCCGATCACTGGGTTCACGCCGGCACAGGCATGAAGCAGGGGGATGCGATCCCCGGCGTGATCGGCTGGGAGTGGCATGGGGATCCGGCGCCGATCCCCGGCCTTGAGGTTGTCGCCACCGGGCCGACGCAAGCGGCGCCGGGGAAGCCGAACGGTGGCGTCTACACCGCGACGGTCTATCCCGGCCCCAACGGAAACATGGTCTTCAATGCCGCCACCTGTTGGTGGGCGGACGGCCTCTCCGCGCCGCCGGGCTATGTCCGTCCGAGCGTGTACACGAGCCCCCAGGGGCCCGATCCCCGCCTCCAGCGGATCACGCGGAACGTCCTCGAGCGGATGGTGCGGGGGTGAGGGGGCGAGCAGATGCATCGGGCCCCCCTTGCCGATGCCCTATCATGGTGGCGGGCGTGGCGGTGGGGCTCCGTCCTGCTCCCCGGAGATGATGGGATGACCATGTCGCGCGTCCGTGGCCTGTCGGTGACGGCGGTGTTGATCCTCGTGATTCTCTTTCGGGCGGGGGAAGCGCGATCCGATGACGCCGGTGGTGGGGCGCCTCCACGTCCTCAAGTCACGCTCGCCACGTTCGATGTCGATGCCACGCCGCCGGTCGGCGCGGCGATGGCCTACGGGCCGGCGCTGAAGGCCGCTGATCTCCAGCTGCGTTGTCGTGGGGTCGTGATCCAGGGGGCTGGCGACAGCATCGTCCTCTGCGCGATCGACTGGATCGGCGTCGGCAATGCCGCCCACGATGCCTTCCGGGCCGGGCTCGCCGAAGCCGCTGGGACGACGCCGGCAAGAGTTGCCGTCCACGCCCTCCACCAGCACGACGCCCCCCATGCCGACTTCACTGCCGAAAAACTCCTGGTCGATATGGGGGTCAAGGATCATCCCCGCTTCGACGGCGATTTTGCTCGCGAGGTGATCGCGCGAGCGGCGGCGGCGATCAAGGACGCGATTCCCAAAGCGAAGCCGGTCACGCACACCGGCTTCGGCCGGGCGGAGGTGGCGCAGATCGCGAGCAACCGCCGCCTCGTCGGCCCCGACGGGAAGTTCGTCGCCTGGCGCGGCAGCGCCACGAAGGATGTGACGATCAAGGGCTGGCCGGAGGGGACGATCGACGCCGATCTGGCGGCGCTCGCCTTCTTCTCTGGAGACGACGCGCTCGCCGTGATCACGAGCTACGCCACCCATCCGATGAGCTACTACCGCACCGGGGTTCCCGGTCCCGACTTCCCCGGCATCGCCCGCTTCCTGCGCTCGCAGGATCTTCCCGGTGCGCTCCATCTTCACTTCACCGGCGCCGGCGGCAACATCGCCGCCGGC
>CANGIH010000046.1 GCA_947453875.1 Planctomycetaceae bacterium
GGCAGATCCCTCCGAGCAGGCTGGAGAGTCGGTGGATGAATTCCTGGGTGCCCGGCTCCCGCAGCCGCGAGGGGGGAGCCGGCGGCAGCGGATCGACACGCGTGACGGGATGCTCGATCTCGAATCGTCCTCCGATGCCCGGCATCAGCGCCCCCTGCAGGCTGCCCGGTTGTTTGTGCTGGCTGACATAGGCTCCCCCCGGCCGCGTCACCCGTGCGATCTCCATGAACACCGGACCGACATCGGGGAGGTAGCAGGTGCTCACCGGATGAATGACCAGATCGAACCGGCCGCTGGCGAACATTCGCAGGTCGTCCATCGAGGTCTGGACGATCTCCAGATCGATCCGCCGCTCGAGGGCCACCTGCCTGTCGAGGGCGAGCATCGCGGGCGAGAGGTCGACGACCACAACCCGGGCGCCGGCGGCGGCATAGAGGGGGCCATGCTTGCCACCGCCGGCGGCCAGGCAGAGGACCTCGAGCCCATCGAGCCGCTCCGGCAACCATGGCCGCCCCGCCGAACCCGCACTCCCCAGCCAGCGACGCGGGTCATCGAAGGCCTCGTCCGCCGCGGGCCGGGCCAGGGCCGCTCCCGCCCCGGCCAACCGATCCCACGCCCGGGCGTTCCCGAGCATCGCCGCCTCACGACGGAAGTGGTTGGTTGGGTCGGACATCCGCTGCTGAAGCCCCGGGGATTCCTCACTCGCGATCGTAGAGGGCGTCGCGGGTGGCGACGTCGGTGGGTTCGCCGTCGCAGACGAAGCCCAGTCGCTTGAATTCCATCCGTGCCGCCTGCTCGGTCGTCAGCCAGGTTTCACCGGGAACTTCGACGGCAAATTTCCAGGGCCGCGGCTCGACATGGCCGTCGAGAAAGCAGACATTCGCCTGGGAGGCATGGCGGAAGTGGACCGAGGGGAAGTTGCCGCTGGGGGGCACAAGACCGCCGAGGTTCTCCATGAATTTCAGGTCGTATCGCACCTGGGCGCTGTCTGCGAACACGATCGTGCGCTGGGTCTCACGGACACTCGCCAGCGTGAAGCGGCGATCGCGGTCATCGAGCTTCGGCATCCAATTCGAGTCGTAGCCGATGACGGTGCCCGGCCCGAGGGCGGGGTTGTAGTCGAACCCGCTGCACATCGCGCCGTAAGTCAGACCGTCGATCTGACCGGGACCGAATGAGGGGCACTGGTAGACCGCGACATTCCCCTCCATGAAAGGGGTGAGAAACCCGGTGGTGAAGTCGACCTTTTCGTCACCACCGGCAGGGTCAGCGGAGACGGTGCCGAACCAATAGCGGCTGCTGCCCGGGTAGGGATACTGTCCGGCGAGCGTCCCGGCGATCCGCGCCTGGTCGTCGATCTTGAGCGGCGGGAGCCTGCCACGCTGGCTGTCGGTGAACTGCATGACCGCCAGCCCGAGTTGGCGGAGGTTGCTCGCACAAGCAACTGTCCGCGCCGCTTCGCGAGTCGATTGCACCGCTGGCAGCAGGAGCCCGAGCAGCACCCCGATGATTGAGATCACGACGAGGAGTTCGACGAGCGTGAAGCCCCGGCGGAGCCGCGCGCTCGCGAAGGGCCGGGGGGGCGATGCGGATGGCGTGAAAACGAACCTCAACATGCAGAACCTCCAGCGGGGTGCGGCAATCGCGAAGACACCCACCCGACCTCCGCCCTGACCTGCCGGCGCCTGCACAGCCCCCCCGGACAGAATCTCCCCGGGAAGGGCAAGCGCCGGTGGCGACCGACTCGGGACGAAGCTAATCGATACCGGACCGCGCGTGCGGCCCGTGCCCGTGGTGCCGCCCTCGCGACAGTCACGTGCTCCTGGAGACGACTGGTAGGTCTTCTGACTCCCGGACCTCTTCTGCCGTCGCCTTCTCGCCCCCTGCCGCCCCCCCTTGCAGGGAGCCGGCGGGAAACAATGGCATCGATGGCGGCAGATCTCCTCGTCCGGACACAGCGGCGGGGCCGTCCCGGGATCTCACCGGGTTCCCTGTTTGCCCGTCGCTGCAACTGCGGCGGCGGGCCACCAACGTCCAGCGGCCGAGTGTAGGGGAGGGGTAGACCCTGTCAACGACCGCTATCTGGGGCCGCGCAACCGTCACGATTTACCAGCCGTCGAGGGCCCGCTGTGAAGCTGTGACGACAGGGTCGTTTCTGCGCGTGAAAACGTGCCGGTCGTGACGCCTCGGGCCGCAGGGTTTACCCCTTCGGAACACCGCGCAAAGCTTGCCCAACGCGCACCGTAAGTCCATGAAAACAAAAAACTTGGAGCGTGCTCAAGCCGCTTTCGCACGCCGTCCGATACCCCGTGGTGTCCCCCGGGGCATCACTGTGCCCGTCGGGCAACCAGGGGGCGGCAGCAACCTGCATGAATCGAGTCACGGATTGGCTCGACAGGCCTGCCGCGGGAAAGTTCGTGGATCACAGCCTCGGGGTGACCTGCCTCGCGAACGGGATCTAAACCCTCTCGCGTGATCCACAAGCAAAGGAGATCTGGCTCGATGAAGCGTATGTTGTTCCTCGGTGCGCTGGTTTTCGGCGTCACGGTTTGTAGCCAGTCGTTCGGCTTCGAGATCCTCAACCGGATGCTCGGCCACAAGGGCTGCACCTCGTGCACGGAGCCCAGCTGCGGCGCTGGCAACGGCTGTGCCGATGCTGGTGAGCCCGGGTGTGCTGCCGGCAACGGCTGCCTCGGCGGGTGTGGGGCTGCGGAGCCCGGGTGTGCTGCCGGCAACGGCTGCCTCGGCGGGAATGGCTGTGCGGAACCGGCTTGCGACGCTGGCAACGGCTGCTGCGACACGGGTTGCACCGCCGCTCCGAAGTGCCGCAAGAAGCACTCGCTGTTCGGTGGGCTGAAGGGGCTGTTCGACGGCTGCAAGCGGAAGCACTCGAGCTGCACCAGCGCCAGCTGCTGCGGTGCTGAGCCCGCTTGCGACGCCGGCAACGGCTGCCTCGGTGGGTGCGGGGCTGCCGAGCCCGGCTGTGCGGCTGGCAACGGCTGCGGCTGCGGTGCGGAGCCCGGATGTGCGGCTGGCAACGGCTGCGGTGCTGAGCCCGGATGTGCGGCTGGCAACGGCTGTGCCGATGCGGGGTGCACCGCTGCTCCCCGGAAGAAGTGCAGCAAGGGTTCGATCCTCGGTGGGCTGTTCAAGTCTCTCCACAGCAAGAAGGGCTGCCGCAAGAGCTGCACCAGCAGCTGCTGCGGAGACGCTGTCGAGCCGGGCTGCGGTGCTGAGCCTGGGTGCGGTGCCGGCAACGGCTGCGGCAACGGCTGCAGCGACCCGGCTTGCGGTGCGGTTGGTGTGATCGAGTCGGCTCCGACCCCGGAGGCCTCTGCTGCTCGCAAGACCAGCAAGATGGTCCAGGTCAGCCGGACCGTGTCCGCCAAGTGAAGTCAGTGATGTAGGTCGAGACGGAAACCCCGTCGCCCGACTTTTGCCAGTGAGCTCCGCCCGGGACCCAAAGTCCCGGGCGGAGTTTTTTTGTTTTGGAGCCCGCCGCGCTCAACCCGGCCCGCCGGCGAGAATCTCCGTCGCCGGGCCGGCCCGGGTCACTTTCCCCGCCACGAGCTCCACCACCTGCGTGGCCGCCCGCCGGGCGAACGCGTGGTCGTGGGTCACGACCACCATCGTCTGCCCGCCGCGGGCCAGCTCCACGATCACCTCGAGCACGTCGGCCGACATCTGCGGGTCGAGGGCGCTGGTCGGTTCGTCGAAGAGCATCACGAGCGGCTCCATCGCCAGGCTCCGCGCGATCGCCACCCGCTGCTGCTGGCCGCCGGAGAGCGTCGCCGGCCGGGCCTCAGCAAATCGGGCGAGCCCGACGCGATCGAGCAGTTCGAGCCCCCGGCTGCGGGCCTCGGCAGGCGCCATCCCCCGCACGATCCTCGGGCCGAGCGTGACATTGTCGATCGCCGAGAGATGGGGGAAGAGGTTGAAGCTCTGGAACACCATCCCCACGTCGCGGCGGATCCGTTCGAGGTCGCCCGGCGCCTGAGCGCCGGCGGAGAGACGGTGGCCGGCGATCGTCACACTCCCCTCGGCAAACGTCTCCAGGCCGTTCATGCAACGGAGGAGCGTGCTCTTCCCGCCGCCGGATGGTCCGACGAGCGTCGTCACCGTTCCCTCGGCGACCGTGAGATTCACCCCGTCGAGAATGCGGCTCTCCGACCGGATCGCGGCGAGGGCGTCGATGTCGATCATGGTCGCCTGCTCCAGCCGGCCGTTCATGCGGGGGTTCGCTCCGTGCGGCGCTCGAGCCGCCGCTCGAACCAGCGCGAAAGCAGCGACAACGGCCAGCTCATCGCGAGATATAAAATCGCCGTCACCACCGCCAGCTCGGCGATTCGCCCGGTCGAAAGCGCCAGCACGCTGTAGCGCTTGGTCAATTCGATGACCGTGATCGCCGAGCAGACGCTCGTGTCCTTGAACAGCGCGATGAAGTCGCTCGTCACCGGCGGCATGACGATCCGCACCGCCTGGGGCACGAGCACATGCCGCAGGGCCTGCCACTTCGTCATCCCCAGGGCCAGCGCCGCCTCGAACTGCCCCGGCGGCACCGCCTTGAGTCCGGCGCGGTAGATCTCCGACTCATAGGCCGAGTAGTTGAGTGCCAACCCGAGGATCGCCGCCACCAGCGCCGGCAGGGCGAGCCCCACCTTGGGGAGAAGGAAGAAGAGGGCATAGAGCTGGAGCATCAGCGGCGTGCCGCGGAGCACCTCGACATAGCCTGCCAGGAACGGCCTCAGCCAACCGGGGCCGTATAACCGGCCGACGGCCACCGCAAGCCCCAGCAGGATCGCCAGCGGGAACGACGCCACCGAGAGGAGGATGGTCATTGCCGCCGCCCGGAGAAGGAGCGGAAGCGTGATCCGGACAAGATCCATCAGTCCCGTCCTCGACGCCGGAGGCACCTCGGCAGCGTCACGGAGCATGAGCATCTGCTGCCGACCGGCGAGATCCCAGCGGTCATAGAGCGTCTCGAGCCGGCCGTCGGTGATCATTCTGCCGATCGCCTCGTCGATCGCGGCGGAGAGTCGGGGCGTGTCGTTGGCGGTGAGGATCGTGTAGGTGCCCCCGGCAAACGGCCGGCCAATCCCGCGGAGCTCGGCGAAGCGATCGGCGTTAAACCAGGCGATGCAGTCGTCCATAAGGGCAGCGTCGATCACCCGCCCGCGCACCTGCTCGAGGCAATCGACTGTGCCGTCGAAGCCCACCACCTCCACCGCGAGATCGGCACGCCGGCGGAGCTCGGTCTCGGCTGCCGACCCGGTCAGCACCCCCACTCTCCAGGCACCGGAGGGGCCCGGCCTGGAGAGCCCATCGATCGCGTCGAGCGGCGAATCGCGGCGGGCGACGAGTTGGAGCGCGTAGGCGAAGTAGGGGCGGGAACAGTGCCAGTCGCGACGGCGCTCGGGGGTGAGTTCGAATCCGTTGATGACGCAGTCGGCATCGCGGCCGAGGAGCAGGGGAAGCCGATCCCACTGCCCCTGCTGGAAGCGTGCCTTGACGCCGAGCTCCGCGGCGAGCATCTCCGCCAGTTCGACCTCGAATCCTGTCAGGCGGGTCGGCTGCCGGGGATCGACATAGACATGCGGCCCTCCCCCCTCCTGATCGGCCGCCCAGACAAGCTCCCCGCGGGCCATCACGCCGTCGATTTCCGCGGCGGAAAGGCCGCCCCCCGCCGCGATCGCGGCGACACCGAGGACGATCGTGCCGACAGCCTTGAAACCTGCGCGAAGGAGCATGGACCAGATCATGCCACCGGCCCCTTGAGCCGTCCCAGCGACGATCTTCCCTCCTCGATCCGGGCGGAGAGCGCCTCGTGGCGACCGGAGAGATCGTCTCCCGCGTCGAGGAAGGTCGACACCTTCCCCGCGGCAGTGGCGAAGTCCTGCAGGAAGGGATCGACCAGGCGGGCACCGGGGAGGCGGGTGACCAGCCCAGCGATGTCACGATCGAGCCCGGCCCGCATCCGCGCAAACAGGAGGAATCGCAGGACCAACCCCAGCATGACGATCCACACCAGCGCCTCCTCGAGGAATCCCAGACCCCCGACCGGGCGCCCCATCCAGAGATGCCCGTAGAAGAAGTTCCACGCGGCGCGACCGAGGACCGCGGCGATCACGCCGGAGAAGACAAGTTCGCAGGCCGTGCGCACCAGCGGCGAGTCGGAGCGATCGCGACGTTGGGCAACAAGCCTGTCGATGCCGCCGACGAGCCAGTTGCCGGTGCGCTCCATGAGTGTCCCTACCGACACCTGGACGGCCGAGTCGTCGAGCCGTGCCCGCCCGGTCATCGGCTCGCCGATCGCCGCCCTGGCGGCCAGGCCGACAAGAATGCTCCGCGACTGCTCGACTTCGGCCTCCGACAGGCCCACTTCCTCGATCGACTGCCAGGCGCCATCACCGCTGGGAACGTGCGGCACCCCCTGACCGGCCAGGACGCGACCGACGAGCCCGCCGGCGCGGAGACGCGGCCAGAGCGCCCCAAGCGAGGCGATGCCGTGGAGAAACATCGCAAACGGCCCCCCCTGCCAACGCTCGACCAGTTCATCCTGCATGATCCGCTGCCATGCGGGGCGGCTCGCCTTGAGCTTGCCCGCGACCGCGTTCCCCATCAGCCCCTCGAGCCTGCCTCGCTGGCTGGCGATGCCGGCGCCGAGGGCGGCGACCGGCTGGCGGAGCGGATCGAGGTGGACCTTGGCCTGACGGAGGAACCAGCCCGCCAGATCAAGGGCACCGGTCCGTCGCACGCGCCGCGCCGCACGGCCGACGAGTTCCTCGTCGATCGCCTGCACGAGCGCCGCGAATCCCTCCTCCGGCCCGATGCCGGCCACGGCTCGGCGGGTCGCCTCGACGCCATCGACGCGATGGATCGCCGGGGCCACGATCCCCTGACGCTCCAGTTCGCGACGCCAGTCGTCGCGGATGTCGGGATCGCGCGAGGCATGGGTCTGGACAAAGAGCAGCGGGCGGCCCGGCGCGAATGCAGCCACCTCGCGGGCCACGCTCCAGGAGCGGTACTTCTGCGCCGTGGCGACCAGGAGGAGCACGTCGCACGCCGGCAGAATTCTTTCGAGCAGGTCGCGGTTGTGGTTGGTGTCGCTGGGGCGGTGGGGAGGGGCGGATCCGTTCGATTCCCTTTCCGGTCCCTGCGTGTCGGGATCGGGACAGTCCACAAGGACGATGTTGGCGACCGCGGGCGAATCGCTGATCACAACGCGGGCGCCGACGCCGTCGAGCGAGAGCCACGAGCAGTCGACATCCCGGGCCACGACCACCACCGGGGCCACCGTCGTCGGCCGGGCGACGTCGCCGGCCGGGCTGACATCGCGGCCCGCCAGCGCGTTGACAAGCGTGCTCTTGCCAGTGCCGGTGCCTCCGATGACGCCGACGACGAGCACTCGGGAAAGCTCGCGCCTGGCCCGGTCGAGCCGGGCGGCCACCTCCTCCCACTCGGCACGGACGCGCCGTGCCGGCGGCCAGTCAGGCAGGGATCCACTCCATCGATCGAGCCCCGTGACGAGATCGTCGAAGCCGGCGTCATCGAAACCGGAGGGGGGCGGGGCGCCGGCGGCGGCGGATGTCGGGGAATCGGTCATCTGGAAAACTCCCGCCCACAGTCGTGGAGCAGCCGCCGGGCCCGCGCCACCTCCGGTCGGGCGGCGGCACCCGCGCGGCGGTCGATCTCCTCGAGCGTGCTGCCGAGGACGACATCGTGGAGGGTCTCGGTGAGGACACGGCTGCGTTCTGCCGACCAGCCGGCGAACAGTCGCTCGATGAGGGGCTTGAGCCCGGCCATCGTCAACCCGAGCACCCCCTCGCCCGCCAACGGGGCGACGGCCCAGACGACATAGTCGCCGGCGGTGTGGACGAGCGTCGTCAGTCCGTGCGACGCAGCGGCCGCCGCCGGCACCGCCGCGGCGCCTGCCACCATCAGTCCGACGGTGATGCAGGGACGGGCCACCGACCCGAGGCTCAGACCGGTGAGGAGCACCTGAAGGAACTTGGGGTTTTCCCGCGAGAAGCGGTCGAGTTCACCGCGGACGAAAGCGCGGTAGTCCTCCGAAACCATCGGCAGCTCCCCATGCCGGCGTTCGAGATCGGCATACCAGGATGCCCGGTCGCCGTTGACGAGGATCTCGCCGAGGAGCGACCCCAGCCGCGGATCGCGTCGGCAGGCGCCATCGAGTCGATCGATGAATTCGGCCAGCGCCTGCTTGAGGGCTGCCAATTCCACCGTCGCGAAGTCGTCCTGCTTCTCCGCAGCCGTCCGACCAATTCCCACTCGCCTTCCCACCCAGGCCATGCCGCGCCCTGCCGCCCTGTAGACCCGGGAGAGGTTGATGTCGACGAGCGAACGGCGTGGCTCGAGCCAATCCCAGATCTCGCTCCACACCAGTTCCCTCGGGGCCGATGGGAGCTCGACACGCACGCGGGCTTCCTCGGCGAGCACCTTGCGGGCTTCCTGCCAATCCCGCGACGACGCCTCCATCCGGGCAAGCCAGCCGCCCATGCCCGTCACGGGATCAAGAACGACGCGGAAAGCCCCCTCCATCGCCCGCAGCTTGATGCGATCGAAGTCGACGCCGGCGAGGACCGCGGCGAGATCGACCGGGCCAGCGGCACCGGCCACGCCGCCGGTGAGCTCAGGCAACGGGAAGAATTCGATCGTTCCTGCCTCGGCACGGGCGAAGTCGTGCGCAACGGCATAGACCGCCAACGGTGCGGCACCGGTCTCGGCGTTGAACGTCGCCAACCAGCCGGCGATCCGCTCCCGCTGCGCGGGCCAGTTGACCATATTGAAGACCACGATCAGCGACTTGCTGGCGGCGGCAGCGGCGGCGAAGAAATCACGGACGGCGGCGTCGTTGTACTTCTGCTGCGTGAGCACCGCGATGATCACGTCGCAGGCGTTCCGCACCGCCTCGGCACGCTGCCAGTTCTCGCGGAGCGTGCCATCGACGTCGGGTGTGTCGACGAGGATCAACCGCGCCGGTTGCCGCCCGCCCGGGTCATCGCGATAGATCAGCAGGTCATCCCCTGCCTCTCCCCCGCCGAGGGCGTCATCACCACTCGACCAGGGCCTCGGGGTGAATCCCGGGAACAGCGCCGCCAGATCCGTTCCGGCAGCGAGACCGCGTGGCAGGCTGGCGACCGCGCACCGCGTCCGCGCCGCCTCGGGCACCGATCGACTGATCTCACCACCGACGAGAACATTCGTGATCAGACTCTTGCCGGTGTTCGTTCCACCACACACGGCCACCACGAGGACCGGTTCACGGATCACCTGGGGGCGAAGCTTGCCGAAGAGTTGCCCGTACCACTCGGCATCGGGGGGCGGGGGAGCGCCGATCGTGGCGGCAAGCGGCGTGAGCGACTCGACGAGCTGGCAGAGTTCGCCGACGCTGCCCGCCCAGGCTGCGTACCGCGATGCCGGGAGGGGTGGATCGCGGGAGTCACCGGCGGTGGAGTGCGGGAAGCCGGGGGTGGCCAAGGCGGTGGTCTCGGACGGGCGAAGCTGGGGGTGGCGTCAGGCGTTTGGATCCCACCGGGAATCCAACACGGGCTCGTTGTCGCCCGCCCCGGCACGCGCTACACTCCGCCCTTGGAGGCAGCCGTTGCATGGTGGCGCACTTCGCCCCCGCGGGACAGCCCTCCCAAGTGTGTGCTGCGGCGGTTTCTGCCGCAAACCCGATCTGCGTCAGAAACCGCTTTCGGCCCTCCATTTCCATCCCCCTCCGCCCGCCCGGATCTCCGATGCTAGAGCGCCGCCCCGTGTTTCCTGGTGTCATCGAGATGAATCACCAGGCAGGCTGGCGGATCGGCTGCAACGTTTATCTGGTGTATGACGATCGCGAATGGGTTCTCGTCGACATCGGCTACTCGGAGACGGTCGACGAGATCGTGGAGATGATCCGGCAGATGGATTTCCCCCTGTCGGCCTGCAAGGCCTTGGTCGCCACCCATGCCGATGTCGATCACATCCAGGGACTGGCGAAGGCAAAGGCCGTCCTCAGGGCCCCGATCATCGCCCATCCGCTGGCCGTCGAGGCGCTCGAAAGCGGCGACCGGATCAAGACTTTCGCCGAAATCGCCGCGCAGAACGTCCACCTCGAGATGCCGGCCGTGAAGGTCGACAGGACGGTTGTCGACGGTGACACGCTTCATGTCGGCACGCGACGGCTCGACGTATGGCACACCCCCGGCCACACCGACAGCCAACTTGCCTTCCGCCTCGATAACCTGCTTCTCTCCGGCGACAACATCTACCGCGACGGTTCTGTCGGCGCCATCGACGCCCATCACGGCAGCGACATCCCGGCCTTCATCCGTTCGCTCGAGCGGATCGCCGCAAGCGACGTGGAGTGGCTCCTTCCCAGTCACGGCCCGATCTTCCGCAAGGATGCCGCGCTGCTGGCACGTACGCTCGAGCGGGTGCGCGGCTACCTGGCGCTCGCCGACTTCGGCACCTGTGCTCCGGCGTGGCCACTGATGGAACAGTGGGACAAAGAACTGGCCGAAGGACGCCTGCCGTCATCGACACCGCGCGGCGCCTGATCAACGCGGGCCTGTGGGCGACGATCTCTCCGCCGCCCGGCTCGCCGGGCTCACCCCCCGCGAGGTTGCCTGAAC
>CANGIH010000047.1 GCA_947453875.1 Planctomycetaceae bacterium
CCAATGATGTCATTCTCCGCGACTCGGTCCCCTTCGGCACGGCGCTGGTGGCCACCACTCCCCCCGCCACCCCGGCGGGCGTCCAGGGTGCGCCCGGTGAACTCGCCTGGCTCCTCGGCACGCTCCCTCCGGGAGGGCAGGCCCGCGTGGCCCTCGATCTGATGCCGATGACCGAAGGAGACGTGGGGAGTGTCGCGAGCGTCAGCTTCCGCGCCGACGCGTCGGTGCGGGCAAGGGCGACACGGCCGGCGCTCGAGATCAGCGCCTCCCCCCCCTCGCCGGTGCTCGTCGGCCAGGACACGCGACTCTCCATCAATGTCTCCAATCCCGGCAGCGGGATCGCCACCGGCGTGGTCCTCGAAGGACTGCTCCCCGATGGACTCGCTCATCGCGCCGGCCGCGAACTCGAATTCGACGTCGGATCGCTCCCCCCGGGAGAGTCACGTTCGATCGACCTTGTCCTCGCGACGAGTGGCCCGGGGGTGCACGGAATGAGGCTCGTCGCCCGGGCCGACGGGCAGATCGAGGTCGTCGAGACCGTGAAGGTGGCCGTCACCGCGCCGACGCTCGAACTCGCCGTGCAGATGCCTTTGCGCCGCTACCTGCAGCGACCCGCCACCTGCACGATCGCCATGACCAACGCCGGCACCGCTCCCGCCATCGGCGTCGAACTCGCCGCCCAACTGCCACCCGGAATGAAGTTCGTCCGTGCCAACAATGCCGGCTACTACGAGGAACGGACGCACCGCGTTCTCTGGAATCTCGAGGAACTCCCGGCCGCCGAGACCGGCGAGGTGGAGGTGGTGGTGATGCCGATCGCGCTGGGGCCGCAGCGAATCGTGGCCGCGGCCCGCACCACCGCGGGGCTCTCCGATCAGAAGACACACACCGTCGAGGTGGAGGGGCTGGCGGCACTGGCCTTCGAGGTGGCCGACAGCGAGGATCCGATCGAGGTCGGGGGCACGAGCGAATATGTGATCCGCGTCGGCAATCAGGGGACGAAGCCCGCCAGTGGCGTGCGCGTCGTCGCCACGCTGCTCGGCGACATGGAACCGGTCGATGCCCGTGGGCCCGCTCCCCATCGGGTCGACAACCTGACGATCTCCTTCGAGCCGCTGGCGAAGCTCGCCCCGTCGGAGGAGGCGCTCTACCGGATCCGTGTCCGCGGTCGCCGCGAAGGGGATCAGCGTGTCCAGGTACAACTGACCAGCGACGAGCAACCGGCGCCGATCACGAAAGAAGAGATCACGCGGGTCTACGCCGATCGCTGAATGCTGCGGAGCGCATCATGCGTCCCCTCACCCGCGAGCAGGTTCGCGCCGTCGATGCCCGGGCGATCGGGGATTTTTCCCTTCCCGGCATCATCCTCATGGAGAACGCGGGGCGCAACGCCGCCCACCTCCTTCACTCCTGCGCCACGGCGGCCGCCCCGGAAGGGCCATGGCGGGTGGTGATCGCGTGCGGCCGGGGGAACAACGGTGGCGATGGTTTCGTGATCGCCCGTCATCTGGAAAACCTCGGCGCCGCGGTGAAGATCCTCCTCGCCTGTGATCCTGCCGACTCCCGCGGCGACGCGGCGGTCAACCACGCCGTCGCGGTCCGATCCGGGATTCCCCTGCTCTCCCTCGGTTCCGGATCCGAGGCCGACTGGGCGGAGGCCCTCGATGGAGCCGACTGGATCGTTGATGCCCTCCTCGGCACCGGCGCCCGCGGGGCCCCGCGCGGTTCGATCGCGACGGCGATCGGGGCGATCAACCACTCGCGCGATGCGTCGAGCCCCGGTTCCCGTCCGCCCCGGGTCCTTGCGGTCGATCTCCCCTCCGGCCTCGACTGCGACACCGGCCAGGCCATGGGCGTCTGCATCCGGGCCGACATCACCGCCACATTGGTCGCCAGGAAGATCGGATTCGATGCCCCAGGCTCGGCCCACTTCACCGGCGCCGTCCATGTCCTCGACATCGGCGTGCCGGCGCGCCTCCTGGCCGAGATCGGCGCCGGCCCGGCGGACCTAGCAGGCCGTGGATAAAGTCGCCCGCCGCAGGATGGGGCGGCTGACACCCCCGGAACGCCATTGCTTTTCTGGGGGGTGTTTCAAGTGGACAAAGGCCATGGATGGCTTTGTCCACGGACAGCGAGTCACTCGAGTTCCTTCGAGAGGAACGTCCAGCCGAGTGCGTCCATGAAGGCCCGCTGCTTGTTGTCGGCGGCGCCGCCATGGCCCCCCTCGATGTTCTCGTAGGAGAGCACCGGATGCCCGAGTTCCTCGAGCCGGGCCGCCATCTTCCTCGCGTGCCCCGGATGAACGCGGTCGTCGCGTGTGCTCGTCGTGATCAGGATCGGGGGATAGTCCCTGGCCGGATCGATGTTGTGGTAGGGGGAGAAACCACGGATGAACTCCCACTCCTCCGCCTTGTCGGGGTTGCCATACTCCCCCTGCCAGCTCGCCCCGGCGAGGAGCTTGTGGTAGCGACGCATGTCGAGGAGCGGCACCTGGCAGACGACGCCCCCCCACAGATCAGGCCGGCGGACGAGCATATTTCCCATCAGCAGCCCGCCATTGCTCCCCCCCTTGATCCCCAGGTGCGCAGGCGCCGTCACCTTGCGACGGACGAGATCCTCGCCGACGGCGATGAAGTCCTCGTAGGCCCGCGGCCTGTTCTCCTTGAGGGCGGCCTGATGCCAAGCGGGGCCGAACTCACCCCCGCCGCGGATGTTGGCGATGACCGACACGTGCCCCTTCTCGAGCCACGCGGCACCGGTGACGGCCTCGTAGCCCGGCAGGAGCGCGATCTCGAAGCCACCGTAGCCATAGAGGAGCGTGGGGGTCGAGCCGTCGAGCTTGAGATCCTTCGGGCCGATCTGGAAATAGGGCACCTTGGTGCCGTCCTGGCTTGTCGCCTCGTGCTGCTCGACGACCAGCCCTTTTGATTCGAAGAAGGAGGGCGCGCTCTTGAGCTTCTCGACGCCGGTCACCTTCGGCGCGCCCGATGCCGGCAGGCTGCCCAGCGCCAGCGTCGACGGCTGAAGGGGACTGGCCGTGATGAGGAAGAAGTCGTCACTGTCGAGATCGTCGACCGCCGAGACACTCGCCGTGCCGAGATCGGGCACGCCGGAGAGCGGTTCCCGGAGCCACTTCCCCCCCTGCCAGGAGAGGGCCTCGACCCGGTTGCGGACGTTGTCGAGCGTCGTCACGAGGAGGTGATGACGGGTGGGGGCGAACGACACCAGCGACGTCCGGGAGGAGGGCGCGAAGAGGACATGGCAGTCGCGGTCGCCGGCCATGAATCGCTCGTAATCGATGGCCAGGAGCGCCCCCGCGGGATACGTCTTCGCGCCGGTGTCCCAGTCCTTGCGAAGCTCGAGGAGGAGCCACTCGCGGTGGACGCTCGCATTGGCGTCCTCCGGCTTCGGCACCTGCACGAGCTTGCCGTCGCGGCGCTCGAACATGTCGTTGGTCCAGAACGTCTTCTGGCGGACGTAAAACTCCCGCTCGAAGCCGGGGGTCGGATCCTTGAAACCGGAGACGGCCATGTCGTCATCGGTTCCTTCGTAGACGAGCTCAGCGTCGGCGAGCTTCGTCCCTCGCTTCCACGCCCGGACCGTCCGTGGATAGCCGGAGGTGGTCATCGAGCCGGCGCCGAAATCGGTGCCGACCAGGAGCGTGTCAGCGTCGCGCCACGCCACCCGGCTCTTCGCCTCGGGAAGCTCGAAGCCCCCCGGCACGAAGGCCTTCGTCTCCAGGTCGTATTCCCGGATCACCTCGGCGTCGGCGCCGCCACGCGACAGCTCCACCAGACACCGCTTGTCGTCGGGCTGGAGGACCGTGACGCCGTGCCACACCCAGTTCTCCTTTTCGGCGACCGCCAGGGCATCGAGATCGATCACCGTCTCCCATGCCGGCTGGGCCTTGCGGTATTCCTCGAGGCTCGTCCGCCGCCACACCCCCTTGGGGTTCTTGGCATCGCGCCAGAAGTTGTAGAAGTGCTTCCCGATCTTCCCCACCATCGGAATCCGGTCCTTCGAGTCGAGGATCGAGAGGATCCTCTTTTCAAGCGATCGGAAGGCGTCGTTGTCGGCCAAGCTCGCGGTCACCTTCGCATTGCGCTCCTTCACCCACTCGAGCTGCTTCTCGCCGGTGACCTCCTCGAGCCACAGGTGGGGATCGTCGGGGGTCTGGGGGGGCGTGTCGGCCGCGCGGGCTGCGTGGGGCATGGTGAGGGCGAGCGCGATGGTGAGGGGGGGGAGGAAACGGCGGTGGAATGCCTGCATGGTCAAACAGCCTCCGAAAGGTCGCCGGGGGGATGCAGCACTATGACCGCGTCTGCCCCGTGCCGGTGACGACATACTTGTAGGTGGTGAGCTCCCGGGTGCCGCAGGGGCCGCGGGCATGGAGCTTGTCGGTGGAGATGCCGATCTCGGCGCCGAGCCCGAGCTCGCCGCCGTCGTTGAAACGCGTGCTCGCATTGACGACGGCGACGGCCGTATCGACGCGGGCGGCGAACCGCTCGGCGGCAGACGCGTCGGCCGTCACGATCGCATCGGTGTGCCGCGAGCCGTAGCGGTTGATGTGGTCGATGGCGGCATCGAGCGAGTCGACCACCGCCACCGAGATCTTCGGCCCGAGGAACTCGGCGGCGAAGTCGGCCTCGGTGGCCACGCCGGCGGCGGGAAGGAACCGGCGTGCCTCGGCATCACCGACGATCTCGATGCCGCGTTCGGCGAGGGCTGCGCCGATCTCCGGAAGGAACGTCTCCGCCACGTCGCGATGGACCAAGAGCGACTCGGCGGCATTGCAGACCCCCATCCGCTGGCACTTGGCGTTGACGGTGATTTCGCGGGCCATGGCGAGATCGGCCGCCCGATCGACGTAGATGTGACAATTGCCGTTGAAATGCTTGAGGACCGGCATCCGCGCCTCGGCACAGACACGGCGGATGAGCTGCTCGCCGCCGCGCGGGATCGCCAGATCGATGAGTGCGTCGAGCTTGAGAAACTCCCCGACTGCCGCCCGGTCGGTGGTGTCGACCAGCTGCACGCAATCGACCGGCAGGCCGGCGGCGGTGATGCCACGGCGGACAGCCTCGACGATCGCCCGGCTCGACCGGGCAGCTTCCTTCCCGCCGCGGAGGATGATCGCGTTGCCGGAAGCGAGGGCGACGGCCGCGGCATCGGCGGTGACATTCGGCCGCGACTCGTAGATGAAGAAGATCACGCCGAGCGGCACGCGGACCTTGCGAACGGAGAGGCCGCTGGGACGAATCGAGGATTCGATCACTTCCCCGACCGGATCGGGCAGCGCCGCGACCGCCTCGAGGCCAGCTGCGATCCCCTCGACTCGCTTCTCATCGAGGAGGAGCCGTTCACAGGCGGCGGCGGTGAGCCCGGCGCCGGCGGAAGCGTCGAGATCGGCCCGGTTGGCGGCGAGGATCGCCGGGATGTCGGCGCGGATCTCGGCGGCCGCCCGCCGGAGCGCCTCGGCCTTGCTCGCGGTCACCACTCCCCCGAGATCGATCGCGGCCTGCCGCGCCCGCTCCGCCATCGCCCGGCAGTGGTCGGCAAGATCGGGGAGAGCATGGGAAGAGCAATCGCTGGCGGTCGACATGGCGTGGCGGCGGGAAGAGAGGACAGGGGGGTGATCCCCGTCAGGATACCACGGCCGATGAGGCGGCAGCCGTCTCAGGACGGCGGACCTGAGACTCCCCCCTGCTCGGCGGCGACGATCATCGCCCCCCCTCGGAAAAACACCACAGATGACGACTGGAACGGATGAAGAGGGCACCGTCGCTGATCGCCGGCGTGGCGGCGAACGTCTCCCCCTCGGCGCCGAGCGCGTTGACAGCGAGTGATTCCAGTTCGTCCGCGGCCTTGACGACATGGACCTCGCCGTTGCCGGTGACGTAATAGATTTTGCCGTCGGCGGCGACCGGTGAGGAATAGTCGGCGCCGCGGCCGAAAGCACCGCCCCCCTCGCTCGGCAGGCGGGACTGAAAGATTTTTTCGCCGGTCTTCGCGTCGAGGCAGTTGGCGATCCGGTTGGAGACGAACCACAGCCTCCCCCGGTAGACCAGGGGGGTGCCGAAACGGTTGGCATCACGGCCGCTCCAGACCAGATGCGATTGGCCGACATCCCCCTTGCCGCCGGTGCGGACGGCGATCGAACCGCCGCTGCGTCCCTCGACGCAAAAGGCGACGCCATCGGCCACGACAACGCTCGTGTTGAATCCGTCCTCGCCGACGGCACCGGCATACCAGCGGATCTTGCCGGTGGCCGGGTTGATCCCCCAGATCTCGCCGGGAGTGCCGAGAACGATGTCCGTCTTCCCTCCCTCACCGGGGGCCGTGACAGGGGAGCCCCAGACGTTGGCGAGTGTCTCCGATTCGGCCGTCCAGAGTTCGCTCCCCGACTTCGCATCGAGGCCGACGATCGCCCGCTTCTCGGGACCGGCCACGACGACCACAACACCATCGACGACCAGCGGACTCGATGACGAACCCCAGCGGCGCGGATCGGAGTCGGTACCGACCGACCGCTCCCAAAGCTCATTGCCTTCGAGATCGAAGGCCTTCACTCCCGACTTCCCGAAGAAGGCGTAGATCCGCTCACCATCGGAGACGGGGGTGTGCGAGGCATAGCCATGCGACGGCACCCCCATCCCGGAATAGGCATCCTCCGGGAGGACCGCCTCAATCGCCTTTCGCCAGATCTCCCTGCCGGTCTTCGCATCGAGGCAGAGCAGGTGGCGGACAAGATCGAGTTGCGTGCCCCCTTCGGGTCCGTAGCCGGAGTAGGTGGTCAGGAACACCCTGTCACCAACGACGATCGGGCACGACACCCCCTCGCCGGGCAACGCCACTTTCCAGCGGAGGTTTTTGGTGTCGCTGAACTCGACCGGCGTGGGGGCATCGTCAGCCGCCACGCCACTGCCGTTGGGGCCACGGAAGCGTGGCCAGTCGGCGACAGCCGGGGGACCGATCACGGCGACCAGCAACCCCGGAAGCGTGATCCGCACCACGGCGGCGAACCAGTTCGAACACCACCTGATCGCATGCATCGGGGGAAACTCCTGCGGTGAGAACGGGAAGCAGGCCACAAGGCCAAAGGATCCGCCGCCGAACCAGCCCGCCCGGAGCGGCGATCGAATGTCATTCCTCCACCGGCGGCCTACGGCCACGGTTGCCCCCTTCCCGCCCCCCCGGAGGGCCACCAGCACCACCTCCCTGAAACTGCGCCGACATCGCCTGCAGTTCCTCGCGAGAGAGTTTGCCATCCTTGTCGGCGTCGAATTCGAACATCCGCTCGATGAAGCCGCCAGGGCCAGGAGGTCCGCCACCGCCGGGGCCAGCGACGAAGTCGCCGCCGCGACCTTCCCGCCCCTCGCCACGTCGCCCCCCTCCGGGGCCCCCTGGACCACGTCCTCCATCGGCTGCCGCCATGGCGAGGATCTCCTCGCGCGTCAGCTTGCCATCCTTGTCGCTGTCGCCACGGGTGAGCATCCCCTGCATCCGGGCTGGCAGTTCTTCGGAGGTGAGCTTGCCGTCCTTGTCGCCATCAAACTCCATCATCCGGGTGGCGAGTTCCTCGCCGCTGGCCCCGCCACCTGGTGGCGCCGCGAATCCACCGGGCCCGCCCGGAAATCCGCCAGGCCCACCCGGTCCGCCGGGAGGACCACCAAAACCGCCGCCTGGCCCTCCGGGAAATCCACCGGGCCCGCCAGGGCCAGCAGGGAAATTGGGACGGAGTTCCTCTGCCGACAGTTTGCCGTCGCTGTTGACGTCGAGCTTCTTGAGGTGGCTTGTCGCGTCGGCAAGTTCCGCCGCCGAGATCTCACCGTCGCTGTCGGTGTCGAGGGCCGACATCACCGGAACCATCCGCACGAAGCCGCCCGGGCCACCCGGTCCTGCTGGAAATCCACCCGGACCACCGGGAGGCCCGCCTGGAAATCCCCCGGGAGGCCCCCCCGGGCCACCGGGCGGCGGCCCCTGTGGCTGGCCGCACGCGGCGCTCGACAGGGCGAGGAATACCACGGCCATCCGGCTGGTCGCCTGAAAACGACCGAACGACTGGGTGCGCCGGGAGATCCGGGGATCGGCCGACTTGGCAGGCAGGGAGGGCATGGCTTGAGAGAGACTCCAGAGGGTGTCGAGCGACCGCCGTTGTCGGTTGAACGTTCCCGGGCCGTCAAGGTTTCGTCAGGCCGACAAGGCCGGTCACGATCTGCCACCGGCGGCTCACTCGCCGAGCGAAAACCCTTCGAGAGCGGAGCGAACGAGGCCGACGGCGTGGACGCGGACGATTTGGATCCCCGCGATGGCGAGCCGACAGGCGATTCCGGCGGTGGCGGCGTCGCGTTCGCCCTCGCTGGCGGGGCGACCGAGTGCCTGTTCAAGGGTCTTGCCGATGAAGCCCTTGCGCGAGTGGCCGACGAGGATCGGCAGACCGAGATCGAGAAAGCGACCGGCGTGGCGGACGAGCGCGAAGTTGTGGGCGTGGGTCTTGCCGAAGCCGATGCCGGGATCGAGGCAGATCCGCTCGGCGTCGAGCCCCGCAGCCAGGAGGGCATCACGCCGACGCCCGAGCCAATGGAAAATGTCCTCGACGACGTCGTCGTAGCGAGGGTCGATCTGCATCGTGGCTGGGGTCCCCTGCATGTGCATGGCACAGATGCCGGCCCGCGATTCGACGGCGAGGGGAAGCATCGCCCCATCCCCTTCGAGGCCGGTGACGTCGTTGATGATCTCGGCGCCCAGATCGAGGGCGAGCCTCGCCACGGCCGCTTTGGAGGTGTCGATCGAGACCGGCACGCGCGCCTCGCGGGCGAGCCGTCGCACCACCTCGGACGTGCGCCGGATCTCCTCTGTCGTGTCGACCGGCGTCGAGAAGGGGCGAGTGCTCTCTCCTCCGACATCGAGGAGGTCGGCCCCCTCGGCCACAAGCCGCAGGCCATGGGCGACCGCCGCATCGACGGCGGTGTGGCGGCCACCATCGGAAAAACTGTCGGGGGTCACGTTGACGATCCCCATCACCAGCGGCCGCCGCAGCACGCCGCCAGGGTGAGGGAGTGCCAGCCGCGTCGAGCGGAGTTGCCAATGGGTGGGCCGAGGGGAGGGTATCATGACCCCACTCTACCGCCTGAACGCTCGCTGTTCCGGAATTCCATGCGTGAGGTTCCCAGTGTCAGATCTCCAAGGTGGTCGCGGGCTCTGGGCTCTTGGATCGCTGCTCGGCTGTTCGATCGTCGCTGCCACCCTGTGGGCGGACTATTCCACCGGCCGTGACCAGTTGATCCGGCAGACCGACGCGCGGGCCAACCTAGCGGTTCACGACGCGGCGACGCAGTTGGATGACTTCATCCGCCGCGTCAGCATGATTCCGATCACGACGGCTTCGCGTCAGCAGGTGCTGGGCAACACCCCGGACCCGATGATGGGGGAGTATCTGAGGAGCGTGATCGCGAAGGTCCCCGACGACGAGGTCTATGGGATCTACATCGCCTACGAGGACATGAAGTGGTCCGACAGGAACTCGATGCCCTGGATGGATCGCAGGAACGCTCCTGAAATGACGGTCGTGCACTACGATTACCATGCCCCCGATCAGGATTGGTACAACGGCGCAAAGACGGATGGCAGGCTCCACATCACCGAGCCTTACTTCGACGCCGGTGGGTCGGACATCAACATGGTCAGCGTCACGCATCCCGTGATCGCGGGCGATGGGCATTTCGTGGGGGTGGCGGGCGCCGATCTGTCGCTGGAGCTGATTCAGAAGATCGTCGACCGGATCGAGACCAACTTCTGGTATGCGACCGGAGAAACCGAAGCCGACCACGGAATCCGGCATGCGTACCTGGTGAGTCGGAAAGGACTCGTCGTCACGCATCCCGACTCCGCCTTGGTCTTGAGCGAGGATTCGCCCGGGGCCCGTGTGGAATCGTTGCCCGACGGAAAAGCCACGCTGGCGGCACCGAATGGCTCGGCCAAGGTGGATATCGGGCCGGAGCAGCGACGCATCTTCTGGGCCACATCCGAACTGACCGGGTGGAAGCTGATCCTCAACGTTTCCGAGGAGGAGGTGATGCGTCCGATCCGGACGCTGGCCCTGAAATCCCTGATCGTGGCGGCGCTGGGGTTCGGAGCGCTGCTCGGCCTGCTCCTCCTGCTGGCCAATCGGCAAACGGGGGTGGAGTCCCGTCCTGTGCCCGCCGCCCGCCGCTGACGCTCACCACGGCTCTTCCATGAGCCCCACGATCTGCTGGGCCATCTTCACGATCCCCTCCTGCTGCGTGCTCACGACCGAGCGGCCGTATTCCGGCACGAGCGCCGCCGACTGGCCGACATCGACACTTGCCGCCGGGAGGGGTACGGCGCCGCTGGCCAGCACCGCGCCGCCACGGTCGGCCCAGGTGACGAGAACCTGGATGTTCATCTCCACCATCCGCGATTGGTCGGAGGGACTCTCGACCTGCATCCGCTTGGTGTCGGCGACGATCCTTGCCGTGAGCACGCTGTCGGCCTCGGCGGTGCCCACCACCTTGAAGGGGGTCCGTTTCTCGATCTCCTTGCAGACCGCCTCCGTGAGCCGCTCCCCGAGATCGATCCCGGGAACGTTACGGAAGGAGTCGCTCTGGATCATCGG
>CANGIH010000048.1 GCA_947453875.1 Planctomycetaceae bacterium
CCGCGGGCCTCGTTCGTCAGTGGTTACGTGCCAGGGGTGCGGGCCGTGGTCGCACCCGCTGATGCGGGCTTGGTGATCCCGGCAGGCTGCGACATCGCGGTGCAGTTTCACTACGTGCGGACCGGGAAGCTGGAGACCGATTCGAGCCGGGTTGCCCTGTGGCTCAAGAAGGAGCCGCCGCGCAAGGTGATCACCATGATTTATCTCTCCGGCGATTTCGCGGTGGTGCCGCAGGGCGTCACCGACTTCCGCGTCACGGGCAGCTACACGCTTTCCCAGGACGCCGACTTCATCGGGGTCATTCCGCACGCGCACCAGTTGGCCCGCTGGGTGGCGATCAGGTTCCATTTGCCAGGCGAGGCACTGCCGCGCTTGCTCCTCCGGGTGCCGCAGTGGGATTACAACTGGCAGTCCCCCTACAACCGCGGGAAACCGGACCGGTTTCCCGCCGGGACGCGTTTCGAAGCGGAGTGTTCCTACGATAACTCCGCGGCCAATCCGCGCAACCCGTTCGATCCACCGCAGAACGTCTGGCACAACGAGACGATCAACGACGAGATGCTGCTGCCGATGTTCACCTTCGTCTCCGAGCGGCCGCTCGATCCGAAAGGCGACTCGTTCAAGAAGTTCTTCTCGATGATCGGGCGGTCGCGGTTTCTCAGGCGACAGGTGGATCACCGCCACAAATTCGTCGCGGATGCCGAGGGCAACATCGTCGTCTCCCCCGACTACGATCCCGATGATGACCGCTACTGAGACAAGGCTCCCCCGCCCATGACGATCGCAAAAAAGATAGGCCTCTCCGTCGTGGCCAATGGATTGACCGTGACGGTGCCGGATGGCCGTGATGGCCGGGAGCGGAAGACGCTCCTCGATCAGGTGAGCTTCCGGATCGAGCCGGGCGAGTTCGTCTGTGTGCTCGGTCCCAGCGGGGCCGGAAAGAGCACGTTCGTGCGGAGCTTGCTCGGCGATCGGGAGATCGCCTCCGGCCGGCTCCTTGTCGGGGGACACGACGTCTTTCGGGAAGCCGATGCGCTCCGCGGCGCGATCGGCTATGTCCCCCAGCGTGACATCAATCCGACCGCCCTCCCGATCGAGCGGGCGCTCCACTATGCGTCAGAGGTGAGGCTGCCGGCGGGAGCATCGGCGGCCGAACGGCGGTCCGCGATCGACCGTGTCATCGCCGAGGTCGGCCTCGGGAAGGTGCGTGACCAGGCGATCGGCAACCTCTCCGGCGGCGAGATGAAACGGGCGAGTCTGGCCGCCGAAATGCTCGCCACGCCTGGCCTGCTCATCCTCGACGAAGCGACCGCCAGCCTCGATCCAGCCACCGAGGCACGGATCATGGCGCTCCTGTCAGAGCGGGCTCGGGCAGGCATGACCGTGATCGCGGTCACGCACCACCTCGACAACGTCGACGAGGCTGACAAGCTCCTCATTCTCGGCCACGGCGCGGTGGTCTGGTTCGGCTCGCGGGTGGAAGCCCTCGGCCACTTCGGCGTGGAGCGGCTCGCCGATGTCTACGTCGCCATCGAAGACGAGCCCCCCGGTTTCTGGTCGGCCCGCTGGCGGGACAGGCTCTCTGAAGAACGGCGTCTGGCGGAGACTCTCGGCCCTGACGGGGCCGCCGTCGATCCGGGGGTGGAGCGGGCCGCATCGCTTGCGGCGGTCTCGATTCCCGGATTCGGCCCGCAGTTCACCACCTTCCTCGGCCGTGAACTCGAGACGCTCCTCCGCGACACCTTCGGTCTGCGGATGTCGATGCTGCTGCCATTGGCATTGGCGCTCGTCGTCCTTGCCGGCTTCTCCGCCACGCGATTCCAGAATCCGCTCATGCTCACGCGGTTGCTCGACCCCGGCGAGAAACAGGTGCTGGCCGACGTCTGGGGTGAGGTGACAGAGGCGATCGCCACCGAGACGGTCGCCGATCAGGATGCCAGCATCCCCGCGCAAATCCGCGTGTTCCTCGACAGCCAGCCGAAGTTGCTTGCCCATCTCCGGGAGCCTTCCACCGAAAGGATCATCCGCGATGCCTTGACCGACGCCGTCCCCGTCGCCCCCGATCGGGAGATCATCGATCCAGGCGGGACGTTCAAATGGCTGTCGCTGATGAGCATCTGCATGGTGATCCTCGGGTTCGTGACCGGCTTCCGTGAGATCGTCAAGGAACGGCCGATGCTCGACCTCGAGCGGCGGCATGGCCTGCGGTTTGCCGCCTACGTGGTCGCGAAGGTCGCGGCGGTCGCGCTGTGCCTCGCCGTCCAGATCGCGATCTTCAGGACCACGGTCGAACTCGGCCTGTTGATCCGCGAGTTCTTCGGCGGTGAGGTTCCTGCCGAGATCTACCGGCGTGGGGCGATCGTCTCCGCCTCCTATAACTGGCTCGCGGCGGTGGCCTGCGCGACGATCGGCCTGATCGTTTCGGCCTGCGTCCGTTCCACCGACAAGGGCGTGCTCGCGGTTCCACTCCTGATCACGCCCCAGATCCTTCTCGGGGCGACGATCCTGCCGATCAAAGAGGGGGTGCTCAAGGTCGTCGCCATGTTCTTTTCACCGCTCTATTGGGCCCATCGTGGGTGCCGCAGCGAGGGGCCGGGCGTGCCGGAATTCTGGCAGAATCTCGGCGACTACGACCCGGCGCTCTGGATCCCGTATGCGGCCCTCCTCGCGCAGATCCTCGTGGCGATGCTCGTCACGATCCTCGTGCTCCGGTGGCAGGAACGGGCGGTCCTGGGGCGCAATCGCCCCGTGCAATGACGGGCCCGGTCGCGCTCCCCAGAGAATGCCCTCCTCCCGTCTCCCCCGTTCCCAGCGAGGCTCACGTGGCCAAGCATCGCATCTTCACGACGCCCTTCGCGAGCGTCTATCCGCTCTATGTCGCGAAGGCAGAGAGGAAGGGGCGCACCAAGGAGGAAGTTGACGAGATCATCCGCTGGCTCACCGGCTACACCCGCCGGCAATTCGAGTCGGTCTTGAAGAAGAAGACCGACTTCGAAACATTCTTCGCCGAAGCTCCAAGGATGAATCCTTCACGGACCCTGATCAAGGGAACGATCTGCGGGATCCGCGTCGAGGAGATCGAGGAGCCGACAATGCGGGAGATTCGCTACCTCGACAAGCTCGTCGACGAATTGGCGAAGGGGAAGGCGATGGAGAAGATCCTCCGGAAGCCGCCGGAGGCGTGACGGCGCGACGGACGATCGCTTGCTGTGCCTGCCGCTTTGTCTGACCAGCGGGATTCATCCGCACTCTCTTTGGCGCACCGCAGCGACGGGGCACGGGCGATCCCGAAGCACCGTTCGAGCCGGAACTGAGCGGCCCTCTGTGCCTGTGGTTCGTTCGTCGGCGGCGCCGGCTATTTCTTTCCCTTCTTCCCCTTGCCGGCCTTCTTCGCGTCTCCCTTCGCGGGTTTCCCCGCCTTTGGCTCTTCGTCACCGTCCTCCGCATCGTCCGACTCGACCGTGGCGATCTTTCCACGCTTCTTCGTGCCTGCTTCCTTCGTCGGCGGCTTCCGCCCAGCGGAGATGTCGTCGTCGACCGAATCGGCGGCGGCCTGCGTGAGGCCGACTTCGCCCGGCGCGACGATGATGCAGTTCTTGCCCAGATCGAGTTCGTCCTCCTCCTCGACGATCGGGCGGCCCCGGTCGTCGTAGCGGACGTCGGCCTGGGCCGTTTTCTTCTTCGCCACTGCGAGGAGATCCTCGTAGAGCTTCTTGGCGTCGGTGCCGTTGATCGCCGAGACGGCCTGCGCCACCTCGCCGAGGTAGCGGAGGAAGATGCTGCGGCGCTGTCCCTCCTGGGCCACGCGCAGGCGGCGGCGCAGGTACATGCCGAGATTGCGCCCCACGGCCTGGAGGGCCAGGCGGATCTCCTTCTGGATTTCAGGGTAGGAGGCGATCGCCTCCTTCGACTCGCTCGTGAACGGCACCCAGACGCTTGCCATGTGGACCATCACGGTCACCGGGCCGGACGGAAGGCTGCCGCGCGACTGGGAGAGGCCGTAGGACCGCCAGTTGGTGGCGAGGATCGTCTGCGTCACGGCGCAGGCGGCATGCTGGAACTGGAGCGGCACGCGGTTGGCAAACCGCAGCACCGTCATGTTCGATCCCTCGTCCATGTTGACATGCTGCATCGCCGAGTGGAGCGTCGCCAGGGCATCCTTCTTGAGCTTCGACGGCGATTGGCGGCTGGTGAGCTTCGCCTCCTCGAGGATCTTGTCGGCGGCCTCGCCGCTCATCCCCGAGAACGTCGTGGTGAGGAACTGCCGGAGGCTGCGGGCGTCGCTCTCGCCGGCGATCTCCGTGAGGGCCTCGAGCGACACCTTCTGCGCCCCGGGCCCGCCACCGTAGGCGAGCGACGCCTCGATGACGAAGGGATTGCCGCGATAGACCCCCGGCGGACGGGTCGCGGCGGTGAAGAACTCTCCCGGCACCACCTGCCGCAGGCCCGCGAGCAATCGCTGCTCGCCGATCGGCACGATGCAGTCGGTGGCCGGCGGCGGGATCTTCGTCTCCTGGATCGCCTTGTAGAGGGCATCGGCCTCGCCCCGACCGAGTTTCGCGCAGCTTGCCCGCGTCGAGAGCTTCGCCGAGTCGCAGAGCTTCCGGGCGATCCCGGGGGACACCCGCGAGAAGGAACCGGTGAGGAACTGGGCCAGGGTCAACTTGGAATGTTCCTGGAGCATCGTCACGAGGCGACCAAGTTCGACGCCGTAGGGATGCGGCTTGATCTCCTTCGGCTCCGGCGGAAGGTCGTGCGTGGATCGCTCGAGGATCCGCTCCGGGCCATCCGGCCCCTGGAAATGGATGCGGCAATGGGGATTGGCGATCGCCGTCTGCTCGAGATACTCCTCGACGCTGCCCCGACCACGCTGGAATTTCGCCTCCATCTCGATCGTCACACGCGTGCCATGGTCGATCGCGTGGCCGAGGTCGTTGGCGGCCACCCATTCGATGCCATGCTTGGCCATCAAGTCGGCTGCCGCCTTGCCGGGAGGGAGATCGATCCCCTCCCCCTTGCCGTTGAGGATCTGCGGCTCGTTGGTCTTCGTGTCGATCCGCAGCTCGTAGTAGTGGGCAGGCTCCTTGGCGGAGATCTTGGAGATGATCTTCACCGGCTTGCCGGTCGTGAGCACGCCATACATGCCGGCGGCGGAGATGCCGATCCCCTGCTGGCCACGGCTCATCCGCAGGCGGTGGAACTTCGAGCCGTAGAGGAGCTTGCCGAAGATCAGCGGGATCTGCTTGCGGACGATGCCCGGGCCGTTGTCCTGCACCCCCATCCGGAAGCGCGAGGTCGAGTCGCTCACCGCCTCGATGTGAACCCAGATCTCGGGCAGGATCCCCGCCTCCTCGCAGGCATCGAGCGAGTTGTCGACCGCCTCCTTGACACTGGTGAGGAGTGCCTTGCGGGGCGAATCGAATCCGAGAAGGTGTCGGTTCTTGGCGAAGAACTCGCTCACTGAGATGTCACGCTGGCCGGCGGCGAGCGTCTGGGCCGTGGCGCGGCGCTTCGTCGCTGCCGGCGGGGCAGGTGGAGAAGATGTCGCGGCGACGGCTTCATCCCCCTTCGGCTGCGGCTGGGGTGTGGCGTTCTTCACGGCGGCGACGGCGACGGCGGCCGCGGATCGGGGGGTGGTCTGCTTGGCCATGCTGTTGGCGGGGAGATCCGGGGGAAAAGCACCCCTTGGTCGGGGCGCGGGAAAGGGAACGCACGCCGAAAAGGCGCCGGCTCAACGATGATCGGCAGGACCGCCCTTGGCAAGGTGGGCAGAGTATAGCGGTTGTGCGGGGGGGTAGTTCTCCGGCCACGGGGACCCTCACGGGGCCGCGGACCTTGCCTGCTGGGAAGGGGCGTCACAGCCGCTGCGTCGCGAGTGATCCATCGAATCGACACCGGCCGAAACCCCCCATAGGGAGCCGGCGGCTGCCGGCGACGAATCGATGTCTGGAGGTTCAGTGATGCTCAAGCGTGCTTCCTGGCGGCAGGCGATCCTCACCCTGCTCGTCGTCACGGCGGGGATCAGTGGCGCGGCAACGGCGCCCGCGGCCCCGATCAACCACGGGATCGACGCCCCGACACCGGATGTCTTCTACAACTTTTGGACTCCGCCGGTGCCGGCTGCCGCGTCGCCCGGATTCGGTGCGCAGCTCTACGTCGCACCGCGCCCCGTGCCGCCGCGTGTCGGCCACACCTGGTACACCTATCCCCCCTTTCTGCCCCACGAGTTCCTCTACAAGCACCATCGAAAGTATGTCCGTCCCGCCGGTGCGACCGGACTGCGGACCGAGGTGCGGGCCTTCTACTGGTGACCGGGAGGGCAGGTCAGCATCCCGATTTCCGTTCCCGTCTTCTCCCCCCGCAGGATCAGTCCATGAAATCGTTCGAATCGTCCCGGCCCGGTTCCGTGGGCCGCACCGTGATCCTCGTCGGCGTCGTCGCCACGCTGCTCGCCGGACTGGCGACGATCGCCCGTGCGGGTGACAAGGCCACAGAGAAGCGCTACTTTCTCCGCTCGAAGGGGAAGAGCTGGCACAGCGTCTGGTATGACCCGTCGATCGGTCGTCCGATGGCGCTGGTCGTCCCCCCCACGGCCGAGTTCACCTCCGAGTATGCCTGGGGTGTGCCGAGTTCCCGGGTGATGCCTCTGTACAACCAGTTCCAGCGGCCTTATCCAGGCCCCGGCGCGGTGCCCGGCCAGGGAGCAGGCATGCTTCCCACGCCTTACTGGCCAAGCGACACCGTCCAGTTCGGTGTTCACTCCGTCCGCGGGCCGTGGTGATGCGGGCGAGAGTGCCGGTCGTCTGAAAAGGTCGTCCCCGCCGGTCGTTCTTCCGTGCGACCGGCGGGGCGGGTCAGCCCCGCGCGGCGAGGCGATCGAGGGCTGTCCGCACCCAGGGGCTGTCGGGCGCGAGCGCCACGAACGCCCGCAGGTGGCGCGTGGCTTCCCCTTCCCTCCCCAATTCGTCGAGGACCCCCGCGAGGTGCCAGTGGGCATCGGCGTAGTCGGGTTGCTGCCTGAGCACCCCCTCAAGCGCCGCCTCGGCGAGTTCGTGGTCGCCGAGTTCGCTGAGGACGCACCCCAGGCTCGTGCGCGCCTCGAGGTGATCACCGTCGAATTCGATCGACGCGTAGTAGCGCTCGCGTGCCGCGGTGAGGTCGCCGGAGCGGTAGAGAAGCTCCGCAAGCATGAATGAAACGTGGGCGCTGGGGCCCTCCGCCTGGAGCAGGGCACGCAGCGCCTCGGTGGCCGCCTCGATGTCGCCGGAGGCCTCGAGATCGGCGGCGAGGGCGAGCAGTTCCCGGCCACTGACCGGCTCATCCCCCTCGCCGACCGGCAACGGTGGGCTCGTCCCCTTGTCTGTCGGCAGGGAGAGGGGCGCGGCGGGCGCGGCCTCGGGGGGGGCGGTCCCCTCCAGTGCGGTCGTGTAGAAACCGAACTGCCGCTGCCCACCCGCCCCGAGAAGATCATCCCCCTGGCGGACACTCAACCGCCGGCCGTCGACGATGATCCGCTGGTCCATCCGGGCGGCCGCGGCAGCTCCCGCCGGATGGAGTACCGCGAGCCGTGAATCGATCTCCCGGAGTCCGAATCCCGATTCGAGGAGTCGGGCGAGTTGGCGTCCGACCACGAGTTCGCCGTAGCCGAACCAGCCGATCCGACCGGCCCGGTGGGTCGGTTGGAGGAGCCCCCCGCGGACCCAGTGGCGGACCGCGGCCACCGGAATCCCGAGCACCGCCGCCATCATCGCGACGGTGTGGAGGCCGCGGACCGAGACAGGGCCGTCCCAGTCGAGTGCCGTGTCGAGTTGCCGCTGGGTCGGGGGCACGAGGAATGATCCGCTCGGAGCGTCAGCGTTGCTGGAAGGGGCGGTGGCTTGTCGTGTCAGCCGATGGGAAGTCGTCCGGGAGGGGCTGGGTCACCTCTCCGGTGGCGGCCCATTCGGCGCCGCGCTGGAGAACCGTGATGAAGCCGACGCACTCCTGCGACTCGTCGGCATGGCCCATCGGGGTGTGGAACACCCGCCCCTTGCCATGATCGATCGTCATCAGCATCGGTTCGTGCCGATTCGTCACGTCGGAGCGGGCGGTGGCGAGGATTCGCATGTTCCGCGCCGGGCCCCGGAGCTTGTCGTAGAGCTCGTCCTGGACATGAAGCCAGACCGGCGGCATCCCCTTTGTGATCGGATGGCCAGAGTCACGGACGATGACCGGAAAGGCCCACTGTCGCCCATGGTTTCCCCCCGGCCCGACCGACTCGTCGCGGATGACCTTGCCGGTTTCGTCGAGATAGACGTAGGGGCCGCTCTTCTCGTCGCGCCCCCCCCAGCCACCGAGACCGATCATCTCGTTGTAGGCAGGCCATGAAGGGAACGAATTGTCGGCGGCGTGGATGGCGACGAACCCTCCCCCCTCCGCCACATACTCCTCGAAGGCTAGGCGGGTCGCCTCTGGCCAGTCGGCGGCCCCGTGGCCGAAGTTGCTGACGACGACGGAGTACTCGCGGAACTCCGGCCGGAAGGCAGGGTCGGGGCCCTGCGGGGCGTGGGTGACGACATCGACGCTGAACAGGCCCGTCTGTTCGAGCGCGGCCTTCATCATCTTCGTGGTTGTCGGCCAGTTGCCATGGTTGTTCTGGCCATCGACGATCAACGCCCGCAACGGTTCCGCCGCCGGGGTAGGGGACGCTGGCTCGAGGGTGCCAAGGGCCACCACGCACCACACCACCGCGAACCAACGTCGCATGTCGTCTCCTCCGCTGCCCGCAGGACGGGCGTTGACATCCCCGTGCGGGGAACGATCCGCTCCGACTTCACGCCCGGCTGCCGGCCATCGCCTTCTGCAGGTTGCTGTCGATCGCCGCCAGGAATGACTGGGTGTCGAGGTGGGCCTGCGACGGGCCGACGAGGACCGCGAGGTCTTTGGTCATCTTCCCCGACTCGACGGTCTCCACGCACACCCGCTCGAGCGTGTCGGCGAAGTGTGTCAGTGCCGGGGTGCCGTCGAGTTTGCCGCGGTGGGACAGGCCACGGGTCCAGGCGAAGATCGAGGCGATCGGATTGGTGCTCGTGGGCTTCCCCTGCTGGTGCTGGCGGTAATGGCGCGTGACCGTGCCATGGGCCGCCTCGGCCTCGACCGTCTTCCCGTCGGGCGTCATCAGCACGCTCGTCATCAGGCCCAGCGAGCCGAAGCCCTGGGCGACAATGTCGCTTTGCACATCGCCGTCGTAGTTCTTGCAGGCCCAGACGTAGCCCCCCTCCCACTTGAGGGCCGAGGCGACCATGTCATCGATGAGCCGGTGCTCGTAGGTCAGCCCCTTGGCGGTGAAGTCGGCCTTGAATTCGGCGTCGAACACCTCCTGGAAGATGTCCTTGAAACGCCCGTCGTAGGCCTTGAGGATGGTGTTCTTCGTGGAGAGGTAGACCGGATAGCTCCGTGCCAGCCCATAGCGGAAGCTCGCCCGGGCGAAGTCGCGGATCGAATCGTCGAGGTTGTACATGGCCATCGCCACGCCGGCCGACGGAAACTCGTAGACCTGCATCTCCATCGGCTTTGCGCCATCGGCCGGGGTGAAGGTGAGCGTCAGCTTCCCGGCGCCGGGGATCTTCACGTCGGTGGCCCGGTATTGATCGCCGAAGGCGTGGCGTCCGACGACGATCGGCTTCGTCCAGCCGGGCACCAATCTCGGGATGTTGCCGATGATGATCGGCTCCCGGAAGATCACGCCGCCGAGGATGTTGCGGATCGTACCGTTGGGGCTCTTCCACATTTTTTTCAGGCCGAATTCCTCGACCCGTGCCTCGTCGGGCGTGATCGTGGCGCACTTCACGCCGACACCATGCTCGAGGATGGCGTGGGCGGCGTCGATCGTCACCTGGTCGCCGGTGGCGTCCCGGTGCTGGATCGAGAGGTCGTAGTACTTCAGATCGACGTCGACGTAGGGGAGGATCAGCTGGTCCTTGATGAACTGCCAGATGATCCGCGTCATCTCGTCTCCGTCGAGTTCAACGACGGGACCCACGACCTTGATCTTGCCGGGCTTGCTCACGCTCAACTCCAGGGATGTCCAGGGATGTCCTGGGATGCGGTGGACCAGGAATGCTGTGGATGTCGCGACGAGGCCGCTGTCGCAGTCGCGGGGCTTTGGCCCCTTGAGAGTCCTTGCGGCGAAGGGCTGAAACTACCCCTTCGACGCACGCGTGACAACTCGCCGCCGGGGAGTCGCCCCGCGCACGGGGGCAGTCCTCGTCAGGCACAAAGCGACCGGCCCCGTGGGACCGTGATCGGCAACCCACAGGGCCGGAGAATCGCGGCAAAGGCGGAGGCCGATCAGGTCGACCGGTCGCCGATCGGTGCCACATAGCGGAGGGGACGGGTGCTCGTGCCGGCGGCCGGACGATCGCGGCCATCGGTGGCGGGCGGGGCCGGGGAGACCGATGGGCCAGCGGGGGCGGCCTCCGGAGCGGCCCCCTGCGGGGCAGCGAACTCGAGGATCGGCTTCTCGGTGGTTGTCGCAGACGGAGCCTGCTGGGCGGGGGTCTTCGCGGC
>CANGIH010000049.1 GCA_947453875.1 Planctomycetaceae bacterium
CGCGACTCGCTGCCGCGCTGGCGAACGCGGATTTTCTGGTCCTTCCAGGTGTTGTTCTGGACGGCGATCGCCGCGGCCGTGCTCGGGCTCAGCCGGGCCGTGGAGCCGACCGCGCCGACGCCGTGGCTGGCGATGGTGCTCCGGGTGGGCACCGGTTTCGTGATCTCGACCATCGTCTATCTGGTCTTCGAACGGGCCAGGCTCCGCGGGATGTCGCGACAAGTGCGGTGGCCGCTGATGATCGCGGTGTCGCTGGTGGGCCTCGGGGCTTCGGTGCTGCTCCTCATCGCCGGCGGCATCAGCGGCCCGACGCTCTGGAGCGGGGCGCGGATCGTCGGGCTGCTCGTGCCGAGGCTCGTGACGACGTTCTTCTGGTGCGCGAGTATCTTCGGGCTGGAGATGATCGAGGACTTGCACAAGACCGAGATCCTCCTCGCCGAGAACGAGGCCACCGCGGTCGACCTCGAAAATCGCATGCTCCGCGCGGAGGCGGCCGCCCGGACGCTCGAGCTCCAAAACCTCCAGGAGCAGATGAACCCCCACTTTCTCTTCAACGCGCTCAACGCCGTCCTCGCCACGAAGGACGACCCCGACGCCGTGGAGAGCGTGATCCGCGACCTGGCCGACTATCTCAGGTTTGTCCTCGGAGAAGCCAGCACATTCGAGCCGCTCTCCCGCGAGCTCCACGCGCTGGAAAAATACCTCAGCGTGCAGCAGGCCCGCTTCGGCGACAATCTCAAGTGCAGTGTCACCTGCGATCGCGCGGCCCTGGCCGTGCTCGTGCCGCCGATGCTTGTCCAGCCGCTGCTGGAAAATGCCCTCAATTACGGCAGTCAGACAAGCAGCCTGCCGCTGCGGGTGAGCGTGACGGCCAAGGTGGCCGATGACTGGCTCGAGGTGGCGGTCGCCAATTCAGGCCGCTGGGTGAAGCCCGACACGACACGGTCCCCCTCGACCGGGATCCGTTCCCTCCGCAAACGGCTCGCCCTCCTTGTCGACGACGCCGCCACCGTCGATACGGTCATCGACCCCGATCTCGATGGCGGATCGGTGCGCGTCGTCATCCGCATGCCCGCCACGCTCAAGCCCCAGACGGCTGAGCCTGATCAGCCCGCCCCGTCGCCACAGCTCGATCCGACGCCCAGGCTCGATCGCAACTCCCCCCCGAAAACCGCCTGACGCCCACCCGTCCACGCCCGCCATCCCCTGGACATCGCCATGATCTCCGCGCTCCTTGTCGACGACGAGCCTCGTGCCAACGAGCTGATGCAAAGGCTTCTCACCGCCCACGCGGAGATCAGCGTCGTCGGCGTCGCCGGGAATGTCGCCGAGGCCCGCGGCTTCCTCGAGACGAAGTCGGCGGACGTCGTGTTTCTCGACGTCGACATGCCCGGGGAGAGTGGCCTCGACCTCCTCGTGAGCGTGCCCGACGGCACCCAGGTGGTGTTTGTGACGGCCAGTGAGAAACATGCCGTGCGCGCGTTCGCCGCCGCGGCCCTCGACTATCTCGTCAAGCCGGTCGATCGGGAGAGGCTCGCCGATACGGTGGCCCGCGTCCGCAAGCAGGCTGCCGGCAAGCCATTCGCCGATGATCCCGCTGCGGATGAGGCCGCCTCAGCCGCGGTGCTGGGGCTCGAGGCCGCGGTGAGCGTGCCGCTGGCCGGCACGACCACGTCGTCGGTGGTGACCGTCGGCGACATCTGCTGGATCGAATCGCTCCGCAACTACACGCGGGTCGCGCTCAAGTCGCCGCAGGGGGTCGTGCTCTTCTGCCGCCGGCTGAGCCAATGGGACACCGTCCTTCCCACCGATTCCTTCGCGCGCGTGGGCCGATCGCACATCGTCCAAGTCGCCACGGTGAACCAGATCGAATGGAAGTCACGCAACGAGACGGTGGTGACGTTTGACGAAGGGGCCGCCCCGCTCACCCTCGGCCGCGTCGCCGCCAAACGGCTCCGGGAAATCCTCACCGGTCACGCGTAGCAGGAATCACCGCCGGGACCACCATGGTGCCGAGACTTTGCGGCAGCTTCATCTCGCCTCCTCAGGCGCAAGCGCCACGCGGCCGATCTCGACGCCGTCGAGGAGGAGCAGATCGCCTGCCGGCAGCACCGGCTCGAAGCGGAGCCGCCGAGGGCGGCCATCGCCACTCCCCAGATCGAGTTCGAGCGGAAGCGCGCCCGTCACACTCGCGCGCGTCCCATCGCGCTTGAGGCCCACATCCCGGGCCGCAAACGCCCGCCGAAAGCATGCAAAAGCCTCGTCGTCGCAGCCGTCGCGCACTTCCAGATCGAGGCCCAGCAACGCCCCACGCTCAGGCCGGCCGGTCGCAAACGTCGCCGTCAGCCGCTGAACGGCATGCCGGCCACCGTCGGCGACAAGCTCCAGGCCCATGGCCCGGAGATCGGCGTCGGGGGGAGCGAGATAGCGGACCCCGAGAACGGTGCCGGCCCCGCGGAGGAAGACCACCGCGTCGGGCGCAAGCGTCGCCCCGGGGGCCAGCCTCCCATCGACATTCCATACCTCCAATCCCGCCGGAAGAATCAAATGCGCGGCGAGGCCTGAGAGCGACTTCGGATCGACCCGGAAGGGGGAGCGGCGCGGATCGAGGAGCCACAGGGCCGTCACCCGCGCCCCTTGCTGCGAGGAGACGAGATACGGGCGGAGGTGGCTCGGCTTGGCCTGCGGCGCCTCGGCCGACGCTTCGCGAACCATGCCGTAGGGATCGCCTCGGCCTTCGAAGACGAGCGTCACGTTCGCTCCGCGCCACGGATCGCCTGCGGGCCCCGGGCTCCAGCCGAGCGGCGGGAGATTGATAAGGAGTGTCTTGTCTTCCGCGCCGCGGCTCTCACCAGCGATGCCGATGCTCGACGTCGTCCCCACCCAGTCGGTGATCCGCTGCCAGGGCCGCTCCCCCGTGCGTTCGACGACGAAGCGCGGCGCGAGGGCGACAACCTCCTCCAGGAGGCTCCCGGGCGGCTCCCAGCGGCAGGCGGTGCGGAAGTGATGGAGACCGTCGCGTGGGGCTCCCGGCAGCCACCCGGCCCCCTCGGGCCGCGCCGGCACCGTCAGCCAACCGGCGTCGACCAGATGCTCGTCGGCATAGCCGCGGCCGAAGAGCCAGTCGTAGTCGCGGGCATGAGGGCCGGTGAGGCGCTGGGCGGCAGGAAGCCAGTGGCAGGCGGCGCTGTGCCAGAGGTAGCCAAGCGCGCCCTCCGCCTCGGCGCGCGTCTCCCACGACGGGGCATGATCGGCAACGAGCGCGAGGGCATCGAGATCGACGCCGAGATACGTCGGCGCGACGAACTCCGTCACCCCGCGTGCCCGCGTGAAGGCGAGCCACTCCCGCCACGCTGCCTCACCCTCGGCGATGGCGTCGGGGCCGGCGAGATCACCGAGGGCAAGGAGATTCCAGGTGTGGGTGAGGAAGATGTTCGTGTAGCCGGGCTCGACGCGGCGGCGGCGGATGGCGACGAGGGCGTCGCGGGCCATCGCGTCGACAAGCTCACGGCCGCGGGGCGACAGCCGCCGGCCGCCGGGGCGGGGGACGAGCCGGCCGTCGTCTTCGAGGCGCAGAAGCGCGAGGAGTTGCCCGGCAAACTCGCAGGCATTGGCGTCGGTCACGTTGGCGTCGCCGAGCCGCCAGCGGAAGTTCCCCTGCTCCGGCCCCACAGCCGTGATCTGCATCGACCGGGCGAGCTCGAGGGCCGCGTCGATCGCGGCAGGATCGAAGCCGCGGCCAGCCGCTTCGAGGGCGTAGCGGAGGAGGCCTCGGATGCCGATGGCGGGATCACGGCTGGCAACGACAGTCGTCTGGGCGACGAGCGACTTCTCCCCCACGTCGGCCGGCGGCTCGCGACGGACACGAAGGTTGCGAAACCGGACGGGGCCGCCATGGTTCTGGAGCGAGAAAAAGCCCGAAAGCGGCTTGGTGCGGATCTGGGGAACAGTCTCCTGATCGACCTCCTGGATCACGCGACCATTCAAGACGACGCGGATCCGCGGCCCAGAGAGGCTCACTTCGAGATCGTTCCATTCTCCGGCCGGGCGGATGGCGTTTTCGCGCGGCGCGACGTAGCGGTAGAGGGAGCAGGAGGAGTGAGTCGACGGCAGGGAGCCTGAGTCATCGATGAGTTGGAGCTCATAGCCGCGGATGCTCGGCCGCGTCGCCCGTGAGCGGCGCCGGTCGAACGCGCCCGTGCGCAATCCGATGCCAGCGTTGCACGGCTCGCCGTCGGGTTTCTTTCCAAGAAGAAATTCCATCCGCAGCGTGGCATCGGCAAACGGCTCTCGGGCGTAGCGGAGAAAGCCGAAGCCGAGGCCGTCACAGTCGATCGCGCCCTCCTTGACGCTCCACACCGGCCGGCCGTCGGGATGGATTTCCGAATCGGCGTGGGATTCGATCACCCAGCCATCGAGATCGCGGCCGTTGAAGATCGGCTCGAATCCCTCCTCGGCGGCGAGAATCGCCTTTCCGACGAGGAGCAGGCAGCAGGCTGCCAGCACGGTCAGGCTGACCGGGTGCAGCACGCTCCCGCCGCGACCGAGCATCATCGATCGCCACGCCGAGGACTGTCGGCGAGCACCCCGATCACCGCGGCCATGAAGGCGGGCAGGTCGGAAGGGCGGCGGCTGGAGACAAAATGCCGGTCGACGACCACCTCCGCGTCTTCAAACAGCGCCCCGGCATTGACGAGATCATCCTTGATGCCGGGGCTGCCGGTGACGCGAACGCCTCGGTAGACCCCCGCCGAGATCGCGATCCAGCCGCCGTGGCAAATCGCCGCCACGAGTTTCCCCGCCGCGGCGAAGTCGCGGACGAGCTCGAGCACCTGCCCGTCGCGGCGGAGGGCGTCGGGCATCCAGCCGCCGGGCAGGACGATCCCGTCGAAATCAGCGGCCTGTAAGCCGGCCACCGTCGCGTCTGACCGGCAGGGATAGCCATGCTTGCCGTGGAAGCTCCGCGGCTCGTCCCGGCTGGCGAGCGTCACGGCGGCCCCCGCCTCCTCGAGCCGCAGCTTGGGATACCAAAGTTCGAGATCCTCGTAGTCGTCACCGGCGAGAACGACCACCTTGCAGCCTGGAAGCTCACGATCGGGACGCAGCGGCGCGACGGAGGGGGCAGCAGGCATGGCGGCAGGCTCGTGGGAGACGACGACCAACGAGCAAACCTACCCCTGGGAGCCCCCTGCCAACAGTCCCCCAACCCAATTCCCCAACCCGGCATCACCACCAGGAAAAAGACCCCCTCCCAGGCGGGGTCGTCGCGTTCCTTGTCCCGGGCCCTCAAGCCCCCTCCAAGACCCCTCGTATTCCCGCTGAATCTGGGGGGGGGCAAAAAGCGCCTTGACGATCGTGCCCCTCACGTTACATTCACGCCCCGGTCGGCAGGGGGCCATATGAAGTGGTTCGCCTGTCGAATGCCACAACATCTAGCGATAGCATGCAGATGGAGCTGCTTTCTTCTGATCGCGTGAACCCGGCCGTTTATGCCGGTTGTCACCCTGGCTGACCTGTCATTTCGCGTCGTTTTGTGGATGGATGCGGTTCGCACGCGATCTGTACGAACGTATACTTTCCTGACTAGACCGTCCTGCCAGCCCTGTTTCCGCGCTTTTCAACCCTTTTCGCCCGCCCGTAAGGAGTACCCCGATGGCAGCGTTTGAGCCGTCAGCCGGTTCCGCCACGACCTACCGCCACGACGACGCCACCGCGTCGGGTGCTTCCCGGAGCCACGACGCCCGCTCGGGCGGCCGCCAGCCGCTCACCGTGCCCGCCACCTTCTGCCCGACCGACGCCCCGACCCCCTTCGACACCACCGACTGGGACCTGCGGACGGCGGCCATCAAGGGGGAGGATGGGAAGGTTCTCTTCGAGCAGACCGCCTGCGAGATCCCCGCCGCCTGGAGCCAGCTGGCAACGAACGTCGTGGTGAGCAAGTACTTCTACGGCGAGATCCACACCCCCGAGCGCGAGCACTCCGTCAAGCAGCTCGTTCATCGTGTCGCCCGGACGATCGCCGACTGGGGGATCGCCGACGGCTACTTCAAGACCCGCGAGGATGGCGAGAACTTCTACCGCGATCTCTCCTGGCTCTGCGTCCACCAGCATGGCGCCTTCAACTCGCCGGTGTGGTTCAACGTCGGCCTCCACCACCAGTACGGCGTCAAGGGGGCTCCCTGCAACTGGCGCTGGGACGAGGCGAAGCGCGACGTCGTCATGCCCGACAACCCCTACGAGTATCCGCAGGGGAGTGCCTGCTTCATCCAGAGCGTGCAGGACAACATGGAAGACATCATGGAGCTTGCGCGGAGCGAGGCGATGCTCTTCAAGTTCGGCTCGGGCACCGGCACCGATCTCTCCACCCTCCGCAGCCAGCGCGAGAAGCTCGCCGGCGGCGGCAAGCCCTCCGGCCCCCTCTCCTTCATGCGCGTCTACGACCAGGTGGCCGCGGTGGTGAAGAGCGGCGGCAAGACGCGCCGCGCCGCCAAGATGCAGTCGCTGAAGATCCACCATCCCGACGTGATGGAATTCATCGAGTGCAAGGCGAAGGAAGAGAACAAGGCCCGCGTGCTGATCGAGAAGGGGGGCTACGACTCCAACTTCAACGGCGAGGCCTACAGCTCGATCCTCTTCCAGAACGCCAACCTCTCCGTCCGCCTCACCGACGACTTCATGGAAGCGGTCGATCGCGACGACACCTGGACCACCCGCTGGGTGACCGATCCCTCCAAGGCCGGCCCGTCGTGGAAGGCCCGCGAGGTGCTCGGCAGGATGAGCGAGTGTGCCTGGCAGTGTGGTGATCCGGGTGTCCAGTACGACACCACGATCAACCGCTGGCACACCTGCCCCAACTCCGGCCGGATCAACGCGAGCAACCCCTGCTCGGAATACATGTTCCTCGACGACACAGCCTGCAATTTGGCGAGCATCAACCTGATGAAGTTCCGCCGCCCCGACGGCACCTTCGACGTCGATCGCTTCTCGGCCGCCTGCCGGGTCTTCTTCGTCGCCCAGGAGATCCTCGTCGACCACGCCAGCTACCCGACGCGGAAGATCGCCCGCAACAGCCACCTCTACCGGCCGCTCGGCCTGGGCTACTCCAACCTCGGCAGCCTCCTGATGGCCGATGGTCTGGCCTACGACAGCGACGCCGGCCGCGGCCTCTGCGGGGCGATCACCGCGATCCTCCATGGCACGGCCAACTGGACAAGCGCCGAATTGGCCGCCGCGGTCGGCCCCTTCGAGGGCTTCGCCGCCAACCGCGAACCGATGCTCAGCGTCATGCAGATGCACCGCTCGGCGGTCGATCAGATCCATTCCAGCTGCCCGACCTATCTCCGCGACGCGGCCAGGAAGGTGTGGGACGAGGTCCTTGAGCAGGGGAAGCGGCATGGCTACCGCAATGCCCAGGCCACCGTGCTCGCCCCTACCGGCACGATCAGCTTCCTGATGGACTGCGACACGACCGGAATCGAGCCCGACATCGCGCTGGTGAAGTACAAGCAGCTCGCCGGTGGTGGCATGCTCAAGATCGTCAACCAGACGGTGCCGCTGGCGTTGCGGACGCTCGGTTACGACGAGCCCTCGGTCGAATCGATCCTCGCCTACATCGACAAGAACGACACGATCGAGGGGGCGACGGGGATCCAGGAGAAGCACCTTTCGGTGTTCGACTGTGCCTTCAAGCCGCGTCTCGGCAAGCGGTCTATTCAATGGCAGGCCCACGTGAAGATGATGGCCGCCGCGCAGCCCTTCATCTCCGGAGCGATCTCCAAGACGGTCAACATGCCGCGTGAGACGACGCCTGCCGAGGTGGGCGGGGCCTACATGGAGGGCTGGCGAATGGGCCTCAAGGCCCTGGCGATCTACCGCGACGGCTCGAAGGAGAGCCAGCCCCTCAACACCAGCACCGAAGCCGACAAGTCGGCCGCCAAGGTGACGGCGGCTCCCCGTCGCGAACGGCTCCCCGACACCCGTCGCAGCATCACCCACAAATTCAACGTGGGGGGCCACGAGGGCTACATCACCGTCGGCCTCTACGACGACGGCCGTCCGGGCGAGCTGTTCATCACGATGGCGAAGGAAGGGAGCACGATCGGCGGCCTGATGGATTCCTTCGGCACGGCGGTGTCGATGAGCCTCCAGTACGGCGTGCCGCTCGAGGTGTATGTGAAGAAATTCTCGCACACCCGCTTCGAGCCCTGGGGCTACACGAAGAACCCTGACATCCCCGTCGCCAAGAGCCTGGTCGACTACCTCTTCCGCTGGCTCGGCAACGAGTTCATCCCCGGCTTCCGCGAGGCCAACCGCCCCGGCGGATCGCACGGCCACACCACCGGCGGCGAGGAGGCCGCCGGCGGAGACGGGGAGAGTGAGCGTTCGCCCGCCGCCATGAAGGCGAGCGGGCTGGCCGATGGGCAAGGAAAAGCCCCCGCAGCGACCAATGGCGCGGTGAACGGGGCGGCGAAGACCCCCGCCGCGGCAGCCAAGGCCGCCTCGAAGGCCGCCGCCTCGAAGCGTTTGGAGCAGGCCGGGGTGATGGTGCTCGAGCCGGGCACGAACCTCGGCGACCGCCAGAGCCAGTTTGCCAAGTTCCAGATCGATGCACCGGTCTGCGACAGCTGCGGAGCGATCACCGTCCGCAACGGCAACTGCTATCTCTGCCATAATTGCGGCAACAGCATGGGCTGCTCCTGAGCCGATCGGCTTCCGCAAGCGAAAACAGAGCGGCGGGATCCCATGCTTCGGGATCCCGCCGCATGTTTTTCCCCCCTCCAGGCCTCCGCCCCGCATCGATCGGCTGCCGCTGGCCTGGCTTGGCGACAGCTTCCTTCCTTGCGCTCCTGTTCCCCCTCCTCGCCCTGGAGCGGAGCCGAGGCGCCGATCGCAGCGCCGACTCGACCGCGGAAAATTCCGAACGGGCCGGAGAGCCGATGCCGCCCAAGGAGGCGCTGTCGGCCATCACCACGACGCTGCCGGCGCGGGTGACGCTGCTGGCTGCCGAACCGGCGATCCGCAATCCGGTGGCCGCAGCCGTCGACGCTGCTGGCCGGCTGCTCGTCGCCGAGAATCTGACCTACGCCGAGAAGCCGCTCAAGACAGACCCGCGCTTCCGCGACCGGGTGACGATGCTCGAGGACGCCGATGGCGACGGCACCGCTGAGCGCTACGCCACGGTTGTCGATGGCCTCGAGGGGCTCGCAAGTGTGGCGGTGGGGCGCGGCGGCCTCTGGCTCCTCTGCCCACCCAGGCTCCTCTTCATCCCCGCCGGCCACCTTCCGCCACCTGGATGGCCAGACACCCCCGACAGCGACGAACCAGCCCGGCGGCGGGCCGCGGCGATTCCCCTCCTCGACGGATTCACCATCTCGCCGAACAGCCACCACACATTCGCAAACGGCCTGGCGTGGGGCCCCGATGGCTGGCTCTACGGCCGCTGTGGCGCCAGTTCCCCCGGGGAGATCGGCCCCCCTGGCAGCCCCGCCGCGGAGCGTGTGCCACTCCGCGGTGGCATCTGGCGCTACCACCCGGAGCGAAGGATCTTCGAGTCGATCTGCCACGGCACGACGAACCCCTGGGGGCTCGACTGGGACGACCTCGGCGACGGCTTCTTCACCAACACCGTCAACGGCCACCTTTGGCGCCTCCTTCCCGGCGCCCACTACGCCCGCTCCCACACCGTCGAGCCCCACCCCTGGGTGCTCGAACCTCTCGGGCCCCACGCCGACCACGACCATTTCGACTCCAGCCGACATTGGACCGAGTCGCGCGACGGCCGGGCCGACGCCCATGGCGGTGGTCATGCCCACACCGGCTGTGTGATCGTGCCGGACGAACCGGGCTGGCCAGAGGCGCTTCGCGGCCGGTTGCTGACGCTCAATCTCCATGGTCGGCGGATCAACGTCGACAGGCTCGACGCCGAGCCCACCGGCATCATCGGGCGACACGAGCCCGATCTGGCCCGGTTCGGCGATCCCTTCTTCCGCGGCACCGATCTTGTGGAGCTCCCCGGGCATTCGCTGGCGATCCTCGACTGGTCCGACACCGGCGAGTGTCACGAAGGGACCGGTGTCCATCGGACAAGCGGCCGCATTTACCGCTTCGCCTTCGGCAGGGAAGACGCCCCGGCCGCCCCGGTCAGCCTCGGTACCGATCTTGAGGCCCTGCCCGCCGCTGACCTCGTCGGGCTCCTCCAGGCCGACCGGTGGCACGCCCGGATGGCGACTCGCATCCTCGCCGACCGGAACGCCGCCGGTGACCGCCAAGGCGAGCTCGACCGAATCGTGCCGGCGCTCGACGACCTCCTGGCGCACGGTGACGACGTCTCGCGGCGACTGCGCGGCCTATGGGCCCTGTGGGTGATCGGTCGAGTCGATGAGCCGAGCCTGTGGGCGCTGCTCGACGATCCCGCCCCGGCGATCCGTGTTCAGGCCCTCCGGCTGCTCTCAGACACATGGCCGATCGACACTGTCCTCGGCGGCAGGCCAGCCCGCGGGAATCCGCCGCACGGCCGCGCGCTCGACGCCCTCGAGCGCCTC
>CANGIH010000050.1 GCA_947453875.1 Planctomycetaceae bacterium
CGACGGAGCATGGACAACACCATCCATGCTCCATCCGGGTGCGGAGCAGGGCGTTCGTCGGCCCACCAGGCAGAGCCGCGAGGGGGCTCGTGTCAACCTGCGCGGAGCGATTCCTCAACGCGACGGATCGCCTCGTCGATTCCCCAGTCGGTGTCGGCAAGCGTCACCCGGCTTCCGGAAGCGATCCAACCATCGACCGTCCGTTGGGCGGAGATCACGGTGGAGTGGCTGCGGCGACCGAAGAACGTGCCGATCTCCGCGAGGGCCGCCGGGGTGTGCTTGCGGGCGAGAAACATCGCCAGCATCCGCGGATGGTTGACCCGCCGGGTCCTGCATGACGATTGCAGGCTGCCGGCATCGACACCGAAGGCGGCGCAGATCGCTCGTTCGATATCGGGGAGCCGGACGGCCCGGCAGTTCGAACGCACAAGGTCGGCGAGACACTCCTCGGCCATTCCCAGCGTCACCGGGAGGCCGAGCATGTGGCTTGTCGCCTCGAGACGGTTGACGGCGCCGGCGAGTTCGCGACTGTTGCGCGTCATGCGGGCGGCCACGAACCGAACGACGTCGGCGGGAAGATCAAGTCCACGGCGCGTGGCCAGTGATTCCACGATCCCCCCCCGCGTCGACTCGTCGGGAGGGAGGATCCGGGCACTCATGCCGCCGCGAAGCCGCGTCTGGAGGTCGGCGCCCAGTTCGGCGAGCGATTCGACGTCGCGATCGGCGCCGAACACCACCTGCTTGCCGGCACGATGGAGGGCGTCGAGGGTGTGGAGGAGTTCCGATACCGTGGCCTTCTTGCCGATGAGGAACTGGATGTCGTCGATGACGAGCAGATCGGCCGAGCGGAGCGTGCGGCGGAACCCGGGCAGGCCACGCCGGCCATGGAGCGACTCGAGAAAGGTGGTCGTGAACTGCTCGGCGGAGAGCATGAGCGTGGCGGCCCGCGGCAGGCGATCACGGAGGCGGCGGCCGATCCCTTCGAGGAGATGCGTCTTGCCGCTTCCCCCCGGGCCATGGATCACCAGTGGCGACATCGCCCCCGGATCATCGGCCGCGAGCGTCGCAGCGGCATGCGCCATGCGGTTGCCCGCCCCGACGACGTAATCCTCGAGCGTCAGCGGCATGCGCCCACCGACGGTCGGCCGGATGGGCATGCCGGGAGAACCGGAGGGCATGCTCCCCCGGCCGATGAGCCCGGTGGACCGGCTGGCGATGATCGTGGTGACGGGCCGATCGACCGCCGCAGCGCGGGCTTCCTGTCCGGAGCCTGCACCGCTCTCTCTCGCCTCTGCACCGCTGTCACCAAAAAGGCCACCGGAGCCGGAGGGGAGGCCCCGCAGGGCCGCACCGCCAAGGGCTTCGGTTGTCGCCGGCGCCCCTCCGCCAGCCGCACGCCCCTTGGCCCGCGGAGCGGGAAGCGTCACCGCAGCCTCGCGGTGACCGGCCCGCTCATCGACGACAGGCGCGCCAGCGTCGAGCGGCACCCAGTCAACCCCGCAGGCGGTGCCCCCACAGACAGCATCGACGGCGGCGGCGAAATCGGCCCGGAAGGTCCGCTGCAGCCAGTCGTGCGTGAATGCCGAACCGGCCGCGACGGTCGTGCGAATGGCACCTGTCGCCGCCTTCTCACAGTCGACACGGAACAGGTCGGCGAACCAGACGTCGAAGCGATCCCCGCCGATCCGCTCACGGAACGCCTCGGTGATGGCCGCCTCGACGGCCGAAAGATGCGCCGGCGGGCTTGAGCGCTCCACCAGATCAGGCTCCACACCGGGGCCCCTCTGGGCAGCCCGAGGGATCTGCCTTCCATGGCCGTCCACATGGGCGTGTTCCGCATTGGAGACACGCCGACGCCGCGAGTGTGTGTGTTTGTTTGCATCCATCCGTAGACGCCTTCCCGCGACCATCGGGGCGCGAGTATAGGGGTACACGGAGTGCTGTCAAACGATGCTGTCAAACCATGCTTGCACCGCACTTCGAGCGGTCTTTGGACGGGCGAATCGCGTTGCAAATTCCATGTCGCGAGGGCATTGACGTTCGTCGCGACGATGTTTACGCCGCGACCAGGCACACGACCGGTTCCACCGTCACCACCCGATCGAGTTCGTCGTCGAGCGACACACCGCGGGGCCCGGGGAGTGCCGCGGCCCAGCGGGCCACGCGGGAAGGTTCACGCCGCAGCACGCTGTCGCCGGGACGACGATTCCCCGAGCAGGCCCAGGCCTCGGCATCGTCCGAAAGTCGCACGAGCAACTGCTCGATCCCCTGCCGGTAGTGTTCGATACCGTCGCGATCGAGGCCGGCGGGGACATGGATCGCACGGCTGACGACGCCACGGGCATGGGAGAAGGGACGTGGCACGGCAAACCGGTCCCAGGTTCCCATTCGCCACGGCCGGTCATAGCCCAACCCCATCGCCACGATCGGAATCCCCAGGGTACCGGCGAGGAACACGCACCCGGCCGCCAGACGGCGCCTCGGGCCCCGCGGGCCATCGGGGGTGATCGTGAGGTTTTCGCAGCGGGCCCTGGAGGCGAGTTCCCGCAAGGCCGCCGATCCCCCATGGAAGGTGCTGCCCCGCACCGTCCCGAATCCCATCATCCTTGCCACACGGTCGAGGATATTGGCGTCCCAATGCCGCGAGAGGAGCATAGAGATGTTCGAATGACCGCGGAGATGGAGCGGGAGGAGGATCCCTTCGTGCCAGAAAACGTAGATCTTCGACCCGCGGTAGTCAGGATGCACCGGATCGACGGTGGGATCGCCGAAGTCGACCCGGTAGTCGAGCGTGGCCATCCATTGGCCAATCACGGCAGAAGCGGCCAGGGACGCGGCACCGACAGCCAGAGGCGATGTGATCTTCACGCTGGGAATCCCTTCCTGTTCGAACACGGCCGACGATCGGTGGAACGGGTCATCGATGACCGCCGCATCCTGCGGCGGAGGACTTGTTCGATATCCCGCTAACTCCCGTACCACACCCCCTCGAAGACCTCCTCGGCCGGCCCTGTCATGAAGACATGACCGCCAGGGGTCCATTCGAGGTCGAGATCTCCGCCGGGAAGCTCTGCCCGCAGGCGCTCCCCGGTCTTCCCACCGAGCACCCCCGCGACACAGACCGCCGACGCCCCCGTGCCGCAGGCCTGGGTGATCCCGCTCCCCCGCTCCCAGGTCCGCATCCTCACCCGCTCGGGGCCGAGCACCTCGACGAAGTGGGCGTTGACTCGCTCGGGAAAGAGCGGGTGATGCTCGATCCGCGGACCGATCTGATCGAGCGGTACCGCGGCGACATCGCGGCACCAGAAGACGACGTGGGGATTCCCCATCGAGACGCAGGTCATGCGTGGATCGAGCCCCGCCGCATCCCACCAAGACTCCGGTGAGTGGAAGGCGTCGCAGGACGCCGCGACGATCCGCGGTGCCGCGTGGGCGACGGGAATCAGCGACGACTCGAGGATCGGCTCCCCCATGTCGACACGGACGCGAGAGGTCCTCCGGCCGGTCGGCTCGACGACAAGGTCGAGGACGCCGCGGCCGGTCTCGATGGTGATCGGACCGGCCGGTGCGTAGCCGCGCGAGACCACCAGATGCGCGACGCACCGCACACCGTTGCCGCACATCGCAGACTCGCTGCCGTCGGCATTGAACATCCGCATCCGGGCCGCCGCACGGTCAGTCGGCTGGACAAGGATCAGACCGTCGCCCCCCACGCCCCGATGGCGGTCGGAGATCACGCGCGCCAACGCCGGAGGATCGAGAGGGGCGACGCCGGCGAAGCAATCGACATAGACATAGTCGTTGCCGAGGCCATGCATCTTCACAAACGGCAGGGGGGAGGTCGTCATCGGTGCCGGTCAGGGGGAGGGTGTGGGAATGGTCATCGACGGAATCGCGGCACCACTTTATCCGCCGGGCCTTTCGGCGGCGGCGGCTGGCAATGCGGGAATCGGGGAAAGTGGAGGTTTCCCCGACGAAGCCGGGGGGGTCACCGGCGCGAGGAAGCCCGCCTGACGAGCGCCGGAGGGGGGAGAGAGCGCGGCCGGAGGCGGGGGGGGAACGGGGGCGTTGCGCCGCTGGGCCTGGGCCTGCCACTGCTGGAGGGCCGCGGCGAGCGTCGGAAAGGCTTCGCTGGTGATTTCCGGTTGGGTGAGCGTCCCGTCGACGTGGATGAGGAGGAAATTTCCACTGGCACCGCCGAGCATCGACTTCATCGCCGGCAATTGGGATTCCGAGTCCCCCATGATCGAGCGGAACGTGAGGTGAACGGAGGAATCGAACTCCAACTCGCCGCTCCCCACGAGGCTGATCGCGTCACCCGAAAGCTCGATGTTGTCGAGGTAGGCCCGCGGTCCTTCCACCCGGAAGTCGACCACGGAGGAGCCGAAGGCCCGCAGGTCGGGAGCCTTGACGCGGAGCACCTTGAGCATCGCGAGCACCACGGGAAGATCGTAGATGTCGGCATCACGCAGACGGACCTGCCCGCGTCCGGCGAGCGAATGGGTGCCGGCCCGCGAACCGTTCAGGTCGATCGCCCCGAACACCCGCCCTTTGTAAGGACGACCACCGGCCGCGGTGCCGCGGGAGATGTCGGCGCCGATCCGCTCGAGATCCGCATCGGCAAGCGCCGCGGAGAGGGCGAAACCGCCCCCCTCGCCTGCCGCCACGTTCCCATCGAGGGTGAGCGTCCCGCCCGCGAGCCGGGCGATGAGCCGTCGTGGCTCGGCCTCCCCCGGGCGTGCCGCGACCGAACCGAACCGGACCCCCTCTCCGTCCATCGCCACAGGGCCGTTGATCCCGGTCAACTGCACGCCGCGGCAGATGGCACTGTCGATCTCCAGGTTGCCATCGCATCGCCATGACTTCCCATCGCTCTGGCCGCGGAGATGGACGCCGCCATGGACATGCTCAAGCGGGGCTCCGACGTCGAGGGAGGCCTGCTCGAGATCGAGTCGCATGTCCCAGGATGCCGCGGCCGGTCCCGGCCGCCCCTCGGCGGTCGGCCGCGTGGAGTAGATGTCGATGGTGCCGTCGACCGAGAGCAGGCCACGCGGCCGGACAGCGGCCACCGCCCGTCGCAGCCCGGCCGGCATCGCCTCGAGGACGTCGTACTCGGCGCGGAACCGGTCTGCCGCGAGCCGCGTGAACGAAACGTGCCATCCCCCGTCGGGAAGAAATCGGCAGACACCATCGGTCGCCACCGTCGTCCGATCGTGGCGCCCACGCACTCCGCTGAAGCGCAGCAGGCCATCCTTCCATTCGAGGGCGCCTTGGAGATTCTCGAGCCGGCAGGGGAACCAGGACGGCTCGATCGACACGCTGTCGCCGTGGGGTGTGGCCCGGACCTCCACCGACGTGCCCCTCGACTTGATGGCATGGCGGACGGTGGCACGGAAGTCGACCGTGCCACGTGGATCGAGATCATCCCAGACGTTGCGGGCGCCGCGTGGAAGCGCGTCGCGGAGTTCCCGTTCGATGACGACCCCGGAACCGCTCAGCTCGAGCGTCAACTCACCGTCGTCGGTCCCGCGGGGGACGAGCCCGCCGGTGCAGCGGACGGCACCGGTGTCGTTGAAACCGACGATGTCCTTGATCGTCCAGGTGCCGTCCTGCATCCGCAGGCTTCCTTGGACCCGCGACAACGGATAGGGGAAGCCAGAGTAGTTCATCGAGCAATCGATGAGTCGGATGCCGAGCGTGCTGGTGTGGCCGGCGGCGAAACGGGGATCGCGTTCGTGGCGGTAGACGAAATCGAAGACGCCGGCGGCGCGGAGCGAGCGGACGATCGTCTGACTGCGGGCAGGCATGGCGGCGAGGAGGCCGTCGTCGACGCGCATGCCCTCTCCGCGGACTTCGAGCGCCCCGGTGCTCCCCTGCGGCGTCGAGCGGAACGCCCCCTCGATGTGCACAGGCCTGCCGCCGGCCTGCCCGGTAAGGTGGATCGTCAGCGCCCCCCCTTCAAGGACAACCGTGCCAACGGTGCGATCGACCCGGTAGGGGAAGCGGTAATGGGTGAGCGAAGCGTTGCGGCAGCGGACCGAGATCTTCGGATCGACGACCCCGCCACGGCGGGCCAGAGTGGCCCTGAGATCGACCTCCCCCGCCGGCAGCAACCGGCTCCACTGCACCTTCCAGGCATCGGGAAGGAGCCCTTCCCACTGCCGGTCGACGACGAGGCGATCGGCCTCCAGGGCAACGTCGTAGTCGGCGACCGCCGTCCATCCGGCGAGGCGTCCCGAACCACGGACGGTCGTCGAGCCGGTGTGGGCCTCGAGGCGGTCGCAGCGGATGCCACTCCGGTCGGCGACGAAGGCGGCCGAGATGTCGCGCAGTGGAAACGGAAGCGAGGGATGCTCGTACCTTCCCGACTCGAGCTTCGCGGCCACGGTGGCCTGGGTGGCAGTCAGGTCACGAACGTTGCCCGTCGCACGCCAACCGAGATCGACGCGTCCGCGCAAGCCTCCCCCCCACCGCCGCAAATCGCCCCCCCGGGCGTCCTGCCCGATGACTTCAGCCTCCGCCGAGACCAGTTGCACGAGCCTCGGAGAGACATCGATCGACTCCACCGCACCGGTGAGGTCAAACCCGCCCACTGCCGGCGCGATCCGGCCCTGGAACGTGGCCCGGTCGAACAGATCCCCTTCGGCGTTCCCGCGCAGGGCGACCACCCCGTCAGCCTCCGGCAACATGTCGACCTGCACACGACGGAGCGTTGTGCGCGTCTGAAGACGGAGGTCATCGACCAGCAGCGTGCCATCCTCGACCGTCACCGGCAACGCCCCCTCCCCTTTGGTGCGGAGGGCAAGACGGGCGAAGTTCCAGGCGCCATCGGCGTGGCGCACCGCATGGACGACCGCCCGCCGGACGCGCACCGAGCCGATGCGCGGCGCACCGGAGGCGAGATCGGCAAGGGTCGTCCCGCAGGCGAGACGGAGTTCATCGATCCAGAGCAGTTGCCGCCACTGCTGCGGCATCTTCGGGTCGGTGAGCGAGACGCCGCGGAGAACGAGTCCCTCGCCGTTGACCACGCTCGCCCCCTGCACCTGCGCGATCAGTTCGGGGAACTCGGCGGCAAGTCTTGCTTCCGCCCGACTGCGGACCTCCTCACCGAGCCGATTGGAGCCGATGGCGACGGCGGCGATCACCGCCGCCACCGTGACGGGCACGGCCCAGCGCACGACCGTCCAGAGCGTGTCGGCGAGAGGGTTCACAGGATGGGCAAGAGGGACGCCGGGCGGGGCGCGACCGGCAGGAAGCTGGCGGAGGGGGGGCGGGACAGTACGCCCCGCCGAAACCCGGGGTCAAGGGTCGTCGCCTTTCCTCCCTTCCCTGCCGAATCGACTCGGATTCCGTAGGCCCCGCCCCCTTGCTATAGTGCCGGCCTGTCGTGCCGTTTCCGGGGGGAGACGGCATGCCCATCCCCCCCAATTCCTCACCGAGCAGGATCGTATGAACGCGCCCGAGAACTCTCTCCACCACTCCGCCGACGCCGGTTCACCGGCGGGCGTCAACGCCCAGCGGCTGCTCTGGGCAGGCTTCATGGCGATCGCGGCTGCCGGTGTCGGCTTTTCCATCCGGGCCGGCATCCTCGGCCAGTGGGCCGAGCAGTACGGATTCACCCAGACCGAACTCGGGGCAATCACCGGCGGCGGCCTCACCGGCTTCGGCATCATCATTCTCCTCTCGAGCCTCATCGCCGACCGGATCGGCTTCGGACGCCTGATGACCGCGGCCTTCGCCACCCACATCATCTCGGCAGTCCTCACGCTGGCGGCCGGCGCTGCCTATGCGTCAGGGGGAAAGCCTGCGGCCTACTTCTGCCTCTTTTGGGGCATGTTCCTTTTTGCCATCGGCAACGGCATCGCCGAGGCGGTCGTCAACCCGCTCGTGGCGACGCTGTTCCCGAAGGACAAGACCCACTACCTCAACATCCTCCATGCCGGCTGGCCGTTTGGCCTGATCGTCGGCGGGCTCGCCAGCTACTTCATGACCGGCGGTACCGGTTCAAAGCCGTTTTCCTGGCAGGTCCAGATCTCGCTGTTCCTCTTTCCTGTCGCGCTCTACGGACTGATGCTCCTCGGCCAGCGATTCCCCAAGAGCGAGGCAAGCACATCGGGCGTCTCCTACCGCGACATGCTCGGCGAGCTCGGGATGCTCGGAGCGGCGGTGCTCTGTGCGCTGCTCGCACTGTTCATGAAGAGCGACCTCCAGTTCCCGTTGTGGGCTGCGGCAGCCGGCGGCGCGGCGTTGCTCGTGGCATTCGGCGCCGCGACCGGATGGAAGATCGGCTATCCGATGCTCGCCTTCCTCCTTCTCATCCACGCCCTCGTCGGCTACGTCGAACTCGGCACCGACTCCTGGATCAGCAAGATCACCGGGAGCATCATGGCGAGCCCCGCCAACGGTCTGCTCCTGTTCGTCTACACGTCGGCATTGATGTTCGTGCTCCGGTTCTTCGCCGGCCCGATCGTGGAGCGGATCTCCCCGCTCGGTCTGCTCGCCGTGTCGGCGTTGCTCGGCGCCCTCGGCCTCACGCTCTTGGGCAATGCCCAGGGTGGCCTGATGTGCATCGTCGCCGCCACGGTCTACGGCATCGGCAAAACGTTCCTCTGGCCGACCATGCTGGCTGTCGTGAGCGAGCAGTTCCCCAAGGGGGGAGCGATCACGATCGGTGCCACCGGCGCCGCCGGCATGCTTTCCGCCGGTCTGCTCGGTGGCCCCGGCATCGGTTTCTTCCAGGATCAGAACGCATCCCAGGACCTCCGTCGGGCCGACCAGGCCGTCTACGAGCGGTACAAGTCGGACAAGGAGGGGGAGTTCCTCTGGCTGAAATCGGTGGGCCTCGACGGCAAGAAGGCGGCCGTGCTCGAGGATGGCGGCAAGGAGGCCCTGCGGGCGCTTGAGTTGATGCGTGAGGACAAATCGACCAATCCCAAGGCACTTGCCGAACAGGAAAGCCTCGTGAAGTGGTGGGACACCTCCGCCGCGGCGACTGCCGCAAACGACAAGACGCTCGTCGAGGCGGCGGGCCTCTTCGGTGGAAGGCAGGCCCTCAAGCTGACGGCCCTCGTGCCTGCCACGATGCTCCTTTGCTATCTGGCCCTTCTCGGCTGGTTCAAGTCGCGGGGTGGCTACCAGGCCCGCGGCGTCCATCACTGATCGAGCACCGATCGGGATGGGCCAGGCCCCCAATTGTGTTTCACCGGCGCCCGGCGCTGCCCCAAGGCGGCGCCGGGCTTTTTTTAGCCTCCTGCGCCGCCACCCGGGTCGATCGATTCCCTCCGGATGAGCTGGAGCTCCCGCCCCGCTGAGGCGACGACGGCCCGCACCCCACCCGGGAAACAGACGGCAGCCTGTTGGGTGCGCTCGGCCGCACGAAGCAACGAGACAAGCTGGCGATAGTGCCCCGCGGTCATGTCACGCTGCGGCCACGCCTCCCGCCGCCAGAGCGTCGCGAAACACTCCGCCAGAAGATGGCCATCGAGCCTGGCGAGCGCCACGGCGTCCAGATGCAGGCTGCCGTCCGGGAGCCGTTGCACATGACGATCGACGAGCACCACGACGGCGCTTTCAAGCGCGCCGGCCACGAGCGCGGACTGCTGCCCGAGGCGGAGCAGTGCCTCAGTGGCAGCCGGCCACGGCCCCTGCTCCACCCTCGGGATCACCTCGCTGCGGAGAAAGGCCCGGGCGAAGCGGATGTCGGCATTTGAGTCGTCTTCGCGCCACGCTTGACCGCGTGCGACGAGAAAACGTCGCAGCGTCGCCCTGCGCACCCCGAGCAGAGGGCGAAGGAGCGCCACGCCGTCGACGAGCCTTCTCGCCGGACGCATGCCGGAAAGCCCCGCGATCCCGGTGCCACGCAAGACACGGTGGAGGATCGTCTCCGCCTGATCATCGGCGGTATGCGCGACGAGCACATGCCGGGCCCCCTGCTGATGGGCGACCCGGCCGAGCCAGTCGTAGCGGAGACGCCTGGCTCGGGCCTCGAGCCCTTCGCCACCGCCCCCCCCTGCGGCCCCCACGTCGAGGCGCACGCTTACGAACTCCACCCCCAAGCGGGATGCCAATTGCTCCACGAACTCCAGATCGCCGTCAGCCTCTGGTCGGAGGCCGTGGTGGGCATGGGCGGCGATGAGTCGGCAGGGCTCCCGCCCCCTGCGGACAACCGCGACAAGGGCTGTCAGGAGGGCAACGCTGTCGGCCCCCCCGGAGACCCCGACGACCGCCGGCCACTCCCAGAAACCGTGCCGCGGCAACGCCGTAGCGAGGGCATCCGCCACTTCCTCGGCCGTTCGATCATCGTGGGGGGCTGCCATGGCTGCCTATTTTGCCGGCGCGGCCCCGCCGCTGACCATCGGGAAGGCCTCC
>CANGIH010000051.1 GCA_947453875.1 Planctomycetaceae bacterium
ATCGTGATGGCGCAAGCCGCCTTCGAGCGCGAGCTGATCGATCTGCGGCTCTACGTCGCCTGCGTGCTGATGTGCGTGTTCACGACGATGGCGGCGGGGCCGGGCCTCGCGCTGATCCTCGGCCGCCGTGGCGTACCCGCCGCCGAGGGCTGAGCGGGCGATCAGGGGGGCGTGGGGCTTCCCAGCTGGCGGAAGAGAAACTCGGCCCGGCGCCTCGAGGCGTAAGGGGTTTCTGCGGCGCCGTGGCCCGTTCCAGGCATGACAAGCAGCTCGAAATCCTTCCCGGCCTTCACGAGCGCCGCGGCCACCCGCATCGTCGAGGCGGGATCGACGTTCTGATCGAGCTCGCCGACGACAAGCAAGAGCTTCCCACGCAGCCGGTGGGCCTGCACGGAGTTCGACGCCTCGTCCCAACTCGCGTCGAGCGGCCAGCCCATCCACTGCTCGTTCCACCAGATCTTGTCCATCCGGTTGTCGTGGCAGCCGCAGTCGGCGACGGCGACGGAATAGAAGTCATGATGGGCGATGAGGGCCCGCATCGCGTTCTGCCCACCGGCGCTGCCGCCGTAGATGCCGACGCGGGAGAGATCCATCCAGGACCGCGTCGCCGCCGCCGCACGGATCCAGGCGATCCGGTCGGGGAAGCCGGCATCACCGAGATTCTTGTGGCAGACATCATGAAACGTCTTGCTCCGATTGGCCGTCCCCATGCCGTCGGCCTGGACGACGACAAACCCCAGCTCCGCGAGCTGCGACATCGAGCCGAAGGACGGCCGCCACGCCACCGGCACGTGGCTGTCCTGTGGACCGCCGTAGACGTTTTCGATCACGGGATAGCGGCGGGCGGGATCGAAAGTGGAGGGGCGGAGGATGATGCCGTGGATATCGGTGACGCCGTCGCGCCCCTTGGCGACGAAGCGCTCCGGCTGCGGCCAGCCGGAAGCCACAAGGCCTGAGTCATCGGCGACCTCGAGGTCGCAGAGCTTCGCGCCGTCCTCGACTCGGCGGAGCTCGTGGCGCGGCGGCAGATCGACGCGCGACCAGCGATCGATGTAGGTTCTGCCATCGGGGGCCCAGGTGAGCTCGTGCGTGCCATCCCCCTCGGTGAGCATCGTGAACCCGCCGCCGTCGAAGTTCACCCGTGCGAAGTGGACGTGGTAGGGGCTTTGGGTTGGATCGCGGCCGGAGAGACGAATGACGAGGGAGCGGCTCTCCTCGTCGACCTCCGCCACACTACGCACCACCCACTCCCCCGTTGTGATCGGGGTCGTATCACCGGTGGCGATGTCCACCGCATAAAGCTGATGCCAGCCGCTCCGCTCGCTGCTCCAGAGGAGCTTTCCATCTGCGGGGAGATAGTGGAGCCATGCCCGGTTGACCCAGTCGATGAATGTGTTGCTGCGCTCGTCGACCACTGCCGAGACGCGTCCGTTGGCCGTGTCGAGCTTGAGGATCCGCATCGACTGGTGGCCGCGCTCGTTGTATCGGAAGAGAAACGACGAGCTATCGGGGAGCCAGAGGAAGTCGGAGATCTCCCACGGGGTGGCGAAGAGCGATTCGTCGAGTGGCACCTCGGCGAGAGAGTCGAGATCGAAGAGGTGAGGAAAACGCTCGTCGATCCGGTCCCCCGGCTTGTCGTAGCGAAACTCGATCAGCCGCGGCTGCTGCTGGTCTTTCGGTGTCGATTCGACGATCGCCACCGTGCGGTGCTCCCCTTCGCGCAGCTTCAGGGCGACCAGCCACCGGCCGTCGGGCGAGACGAAGCGTTCGTCGGTGAAGTGGAAATCCTTCGTCGCTCCGCTCGTGAGAGGTTTTTCCGTGCCGTCGGGCAGCTGTGCCACCAGATCGCCATCGCGGAGGATCACCTCGGCACGCGGCGGGCCGGCGGCGGGCTCTGGCGCCCGTGGCCGGCGCCGCTCGTCTGACCCGCTCGGCACGCCGTCGGGGTCGAGGAGTCGCTTTTCTCCGGAGCGACAGTCGACCCGTACCACTTCGTGGGCGTAGGCACCGGTCCGCACCCGGTAGACGAGCACGGCGCCGTCGTCGATCCAGCGCGGCTCGATGGAGTGCCGGAAGACGAGGCCGCTGACGCGCGTGTCGTGCGACGTCGCACGATGCCAGGCGGCGTCGAACCCTGCCGGCGGCTCGGCGGCGGGGCGCGTCACGGCGGCGACGACGGCGGCGATCGCGAGGAGGAGTCGCATCGCAGATCGCTTCATCGGCGTGGGGCCTCTGGCGTGCCGAGCCTCCGGTCGAAGAAATCGACGATCGTCCGCCAGAGGTGAATCCGGTCAGGGGCGCCGGCGATGCCGTGGGACTGCCCGGGATAGACCATCACTTCGAAGAGCGTGCCCTGCTTCTGGAGCCGGGCCAGAAGCGCCGTCGTGTTTTCGAAGACGACGTTGTCGTCGGCCATCCCGTGGATGAGCAGGAGCGGGTCGGCGATCGTCGCCGCGACGCCGAGCACGCCCGAGCGCTCGTAGGGCCCCTTGTCGACGGCCGGATTGCCGAGGTAGCGCTCGGTGTAGTGGGTGTCGTAGAGCGACCAATCGGTGACGGGGGCTCCGGCGGCGCCGGCTGCGAACAGCCCCGGATGGGCGGAAAGCAGCCGCAGCACCATATAGCCGCCGTACGACCAGCCGTGGACGGCGACGCGATCGGCGTCGACGTCGGTCTGCGCGCGGAGCCAATCGACACCGACCTTTTGATCGCGCACCTCCACATCGCCAAGCTTGAGATGGATCGGATCTTCAAAGGCCTTGCCACGGCCGCTCGTACCGCGGTTGTCGAGGGAGAAGACGTGCCACCCGCGGCGCACGAACCACTGGGAGACGGCGTTGCCCCAGCGCCTCGCCGCGAGCGGGCCGACGCCCGGCCCGCCATAGACGATGACGAGCGCCGGCGCCTTGGCACCAGGCGCGAGCGTCGGTCTGAGATGGGAATAGTGGAGCGGCGTGCCGTCGTCGGCGGCGAGCGTGCCGAACTCGGGGGCGATGTGCCCGGCCAGAAAAGGGGCATAGGGATGATCCCCCGCGATGCGGTTCTCCTCGATCCAGGCGATCCGTTTCCCGTCGGCGTCGGCCAGATACGTCTGCGGCGGCTGGGTCGGCGTCGAACGGGTGATGATGGCGCGGGCGCCGGTCTTGTCCATCGAGGCCTCATGCCAGCCCCCCGGCTCGGTGAGTCGCCGCGGTGCCACCCCCGTGGTGCCGGTGGCGGGGAGATCAGCGACGTAGAGATGCTTCTCGATCGGCATCTCGATGCCTGCGGTGAAGAAGACGGTCGATCGCTTCTCGTCGACGCCGACGACCTGGTCGATCCCCCAGCGGCCGCTGGTCACCTGTTGGAGCTGGCCGTCGCGCTCGATGAACAGATGGCGGTGGCCGCTCCGTTCGCTCGTCCAGAGCATCCGGCCGTCGGCGAGGAAGCGGAGGTCGCCGGAGAGATTGACCCAGGTGGGGGAGGTTTCGGTGAGTCGAATGCGCCCGGTGCCTGTGGCCGGGTCGAATTCGATCAGATCGAGTCGCTTCTGATCCCGCGACTGCCGCTGGACGTGGATCCGACTCGAGTCGGGTGTCCAGTCGACGCGGGCCACGTAGGTGTCGGGATCGGGGCCGAGATCGAGCTTCACGGGCGCCTGGCCGACAGGGGCATCGGGCCGGAACAGGAACAGTTCGACGCGCGCGTTCGGCGTGCCTGCCCGCGGATAACGCTGCTCGAAGACGCGCGTGCCGTCGGCACCGATCGCCGCCCGCGGCACCATCCGCACGGCGGTCTCGTCGACCCGCGCCACGACGAGCATCGAGTCATCGGGGCTCCACCAATGACCCTCGCGACGATCCATCTCCTCCTGGGCGACGAATTCCGCACTCCCCCACGACACCGCTCCCGCGCCATCGGTCGTCAGGGCCCGCTCGGCGCCCGCGGCGAGGTCGAGCAGAAAGAGATTCTGATCACGCACGAACGACACGAACCGGCCGCGCGGCGAGATCCGGGCGTCGAGTTCGGTCTGTGGCGTGGCGGTGAGGCGGCGGACGGTGCCGTCGGCCGGGCTGGCCAGATAAAGGTCGCCGTCGAGCGGCACGAGGATCGACTTCGAGTCCGGGGACCAGGCATAGGAGATCACGCCGCGCGTGCCGCCGACCCGGGCCCTCTCGCGGCGCATCTTCTCCTCCTCGGAGACCTCTCCGCCACCGAACTTCGTCGAGTCGACGAGCATCCGCTTCGTGCCGGTGGCGGTGTCGAGGGCCCACAGGTCGTAGCGATCGCGGTCGTCGGCCCGCGGTTCGAGGAGCGTGGCGAGCGTGCCGTCGGGGGAGAGGGCAAGGCTACGCGGCACGGGGCCGGCAAGCGCCGGGCTCCCCATGATCCGCTCGAGCGTGAGCGGCTCGTCAGACCGGGCCGCGGAGGGGAGGGCCGCGACGGTCAGGATGAAGAGGATCCACGTCAGCCGGGGGTGCGTCCTGCGGCTCATCGCTCGCTCCCGGCGGTGTCGGCGATCGGCTGGCTGGGATGAGGATGGGGATGGCGGTGGAGACGGGACTTCAGCCCGAGCGGCTTGCCGGGGCTCGAAAGCTCCTTGAAGACATGCTCGATGTTCTCTTTTTGGTCCTTCGATTCCTTCCCGGTCCATTCCTTGTAGAAGGGGACGTCGAATTCCTCCTTGATCGTGTCGAGCGACTGCCCCTTGTCGATCCCCGCCTTGACCCTCGATCGAAGCTCCACGAACCAGCGCTTCTGGTTGGCGAGGATCTCCGCCCCCCCCATCTCGCCATGGCCGGGGCAGAGGGTCTTCACGCCGAGATCCTCCATGGCGCCGAGGACGGAGACCCAGCTTTCGGTGTTGGAATCGCCGGTGTAGTTGAAGGCGCCGTTCACGCAGGCGTCACCGGTGAAGAGGATCCTGTGCTTGGGCAGCCAGGCGACGGCGTCGCCGGCAGTGTGGGCATGGCCGAAGAAGAGGAGCTCGACTCGCTGCTCGCCGTCGTCGAAGACGAGCTTGTGGGTGAAGAAGAGGGAGGGAATCTCGTAGGAGAGGGCGCCATATTCCCCCGCCCGGTTCTTCTTCGCCCCCTCGAAGCCGTCGGCCCCCTTCGACTGGAAGAGGGGCTGGCTCCGCTCCTGCGCGACGACCGTCGCCCCGAGCTTCACATACTGCATGTTCCCGTCGGCATGATCGCCGTGGTAATGGGTGTCGAAGACGAACTTGATCGGCTTGTCGGTGCGCTCGCGGATCGAGGCGATCGTGTTCTCCGCCTGGCCGGGGAAGTTGGCGTCGATGACGAGGACGAAGTCGCGGAAGACGACGAAGCCCTGGTTGCAGCCGGTGAACACCGGCTCTGTCTGCGCCTTGCGGAAGAACACCCCCGGGGCGACCTCGGTGATCTTCGTCTCCTCCGGCGTGGCCAGGACGGTCGTCGCGAGGAGAAGCGGGGCGAGGATCGCCACGAAGAGCGGGCGCACGAACGATCGGGGGGGCATCGGCATGGAGCTGTTCCCGGGAAGAGGAGAAGGCACGTGGGGCCGGGGGCCGGACCGGCACAGGATACGGCTGGCCCGGTCGGGAAGAAAAGCGTCGCACCCCTCCATCAGCCGCCATCCGCCGCGGTCTCCGGGCGGGCCAGCAGCGGATGGAGGATGTTGGCGACGAGGATCGTGGCGGCACCGGCGTAGAAGCCAGGGTGGAGATCGCGATGTTCGCCAAACAACCAGGCGGCCCCGAGGATGCCGTAGACCGGCTCGAGATTATTGGCGAGGTTGGCGGCATAGGCGGTGATCTGCCGCAACAGGCTGATGTGAACGGCATGGGCGAAGACGGTGCAGACAAACGCGAGGATCAGGAGCCAGAGCCAATCAAGCCCCTGCCAGGCGAACAGCCCGCCGAAGCCTCCTCCCCCGGGCACCAGCGGCAGGATCGCCAGACAGGCGACGAGAGCCCCGAGCATCTCCCACGCCACCATCACCATCGGATCGAGGTCCCCGGTGCGGACGAGCCGGCGGTTGAAGACCGGGAAGATCGCCGCCAGCAAGGCCCCCAGAAGCGCAAGCAGGAGTCCGGCGAGCCGGCCCTGTTCAAACCCGGCGACAAGGAGGATCCCGACGGCGACGAGGCAGCCGAGGAAGACCTCCAGTGGCCGCACCTTCCGCCCCTCGAGGAGCGGCTCGGTGAAGGCGGTGAACAGCGACGTCGTCGCCATGCCTGCCAGGCACATCGACACGTTCGCCAGCCGGATGGCACCGAAGAAACAGAGCCAATGGATCCCGGCGATGGCGCCGATGCCGAGCAGCGCCGCGATCGTGCGCCGGGGGGGCCGAATCGCCCCGCGCCGGCCGACGGCCACGATCACCGCGGCCCCGATCGCCGCAAGCGCCGTCCGCCAGATGACGACGGCCGGCGCGGAGAGGCTGAGGAGATGGCCGAGGAAGGCGGTGGCGGCGAAAAGAAAGACGATGCCGTGGAGCTTGAGGGTGGGGAGGAGCGGCATCGGGGCAGCGACGGATGACTAACGCAGGCCCGCCGGCGGGGCGAGCGTCGATGGGAGGGGAGCCTGCTCGTCCGGCAGCGGTGCCGCTGGAGGGATGGGGGTGCCGGTGGCGATCGCCAGGCTCTGCTTCGCCTCGATCGCTTCGGGATTGATCGCGAGCACGCGGCGGAAAGCGGCGATCGCCTCCTCCTTCCGCCCGAGCTCGTAGAGGGTGACCCCGTGGTTGGTGAGGAGCTGGGTGTCGTCAGGGAGTGCCTTGAGCAGTTCGCGGTACATCGCCTCGGCCGGGGCAAACTTCTTCTCGCGCGCCAGTCGCTCCGCTTCAGCGCGGAGGGCCGCCTGAAGATTGGCCTTCACGTCCGGCCACTCTGGCTGGAGTTCACAGGCGCGGCGCAGCGATGTGATCGCAGTGGCGAAGTCTCCTCGCTTCAGCTGCACGAAGCCGAGATTGTTCCAGCCCTGGGGCAGGGCGGGGAATTGCTCCACGGTCTTCCTGAGTGTCTTCTCGGACTCGTCCAGCCGGCCTGATTGCAACAAGGCGTTGGAGAGATTGAGCTGCATCTGGGGCATGTACGGGATCAGTTCGGCGGCGGTGCGGAATTGCACGAGCGCCTCGTCCACCCGCCCTTTCGACATCAGTGCCGTGCCGAGATTGTTGTGGGTTTCGCCGAGATCGGGCCGGAGGCGGGTGGAATTCTCGAAGTGGTAGAGACCGCCATCGACGTCGCCACGGGCGAACTTCCGCGCCCCGAGCCGGTTGTGGGCCTGCCAGGCGTCGGGATTGGAGGCGAGCGTGTGGATCCAAAGGGGATCCTCGCCGGCAAACACATGGGCGTAGCGGAAGGAGGATCCGGCCAGGAGCACCAGGGCGGTGACGGTCGCCGCGATGACCGGGAGCTTCAGTCGCGGCTGCAGGGTGGCAAACCAGGTCGCGGCAAAGGCCGAAAGGAGCGCGATCGGGCCGATCAGGGGGAGGTAGAGGAAGTGGTCGGCCACCCAGGTGATCCGCATGTAGGAGATCGTGATGAAGCCGAGGATCGGCAGGAGCATGAGGAGGAAGAACCCGAGCGTGAAGAGCGTGTGCCGCTCCCAGGTGGGGGCCTCGGCGGTGCCGCGCCGCTTCCAGAGCCACCAGGCCGCGGCGCCCATGATCGGCCAGGGGAGGAGCTGCCAGGGCTGCGGCGGATCGACCTCCCAGCGGGGATAGATCGGCAGAAGCTGAAACGGCCAGATCGACTTCCACAGATAGAAGAGGATCGCCATCCCCGCCACCGCCGTCCGCGAGAGGAAGCCGGCGATCGTGAACAGATCGGCGACCGGCATCTTTTCCTCGCCGATCGCCCGGCCATGCTGGTAGTGGATGGTCACCAGGCCGAGGATCAGGGAGACAAGGAAGAAGGGGGCGGCCGCGAGCAGGTCGCGGACCGTGATCCGCCCCCGCCGCCACCAGGCGTGGAGAAGGAGGACGACCGGAAACATCACCATCGACGTCTTGGCGAACATCGCCACGAGAAACCAGCCAAGGGCAAGCGCGTGGTAGGTCGTCGACCGTCGGGCCGTATCCCGCCCCGAACCCTGCGCCGCCTCGTCATGCTTGGCGAAGCAGATCGCCGACAGGAGAAACGGCGGGAGGGAGACGGTGTTCTTGATTTCCGACACCCAGCCCACCGTCTCGACACAGACCGGATGCACCGCGAACAGGATCCCGGCGAGCCAGGCCCCCGGAATCCGCATCACGACAAGCATCCGCCAGAGCAGCAGGGCCCCGATCGCGTGGAGGACGATCGTGACGGCGTGGTATCCGGTGGGGTTGGTGCCGAAGAAGGGCCACTGGGCCCAGAGGGCGGAATAGGAGAGGGGGAAATAATCGGCACCGTCGGGATTGAACCAGAGCTTCCAGAGCCCCGCGAGCGTGCCCGATTGCACGACCGGATTGGCGGTCAGGAGCGAGTCGTCGTCCCACAGCCAGTCGCCGTGGTAGGTGGGGGAATAGATCCACAGCGAGGCGAGCACGATCACCGCCCCGCGGAGGAGGAGATCGCGCCACAGGGCCACGGCGTCGTCACCCGGCCCGGCGACCGCTGCCAACGACCTGGCGGCGGGGGCACGGCCGGACTGTGATGGCTGCTGGAGGCCGGCGGTTCCTCGGGAATTTCGCATCACTTCGCACCGCGGGTGATCGGGACATCAGTCGTATCGATGCCGGATCATACCGCGCGGAAGTCAGCCGAGTTTGGCGCGGGCACCACGGGCCCGGAGACGCCGCTCGAGGAGGCCGAGCGCACCGGTCAGCAGGGCGAAGGCACTGCCGAACGAGTTGGGGTCGATCTCCGGCACGCCGCTGGGGCCGGGAGTCGGGTCGATCCGCAGTTGCCCGGTCAGTTCGCTGAAGGTGAGATTCTGTCCGCCGGTTGAAGTCGTCCAGACACCGCTGCCGTTGCCGGAGAAGGTCAGGCCTGCATAGCTGCCGCTGCCGGTGCTGATGACGGAAGCGAAATTCCGGATCGCCGAGCCTGTGAAGCTGAACAGATCGAAGACGGTGCCATTGATGAAGGTGGAGAGATTCGCGAAGTCGAGGTCGAGCGTGCCCCCGTAGCCAAGGCCGCCGGCGGTGGTGACGACGATCTGGTCGTAGTCGGTGCCGGCCGTGCCGGCGAGATTGCCGGCGCCGATGATCTGCATCAGCGTCGTGCTTCCTGCCTGGAGGTCGAGCGAGCCGACGGTGATCAGCCCGGGGCTGTTGCCGGGGGAGATCGTTCCGCCCGACTGTACGGTGACAAGCGACGCCAGCACGCCGCTGCCGCCGAGGGTGGCCCCGTTCCCGACGGTGACGGCGGAATTGGTGAGGCTGCCATTGATGAGCAGCGAGCCGGTCGAGACGGTCGTCGGGCCGGAGTAGGTGCTCGTGCCGGTGAGGGTCACGGCACCGGAGCCAGCCTTCGTCAGCGACCCCGAGCCCGTCATGTTGCCAGCGTAGGTGCCGGTGGTCGTCTGATTAAACGTCACCGCGGCGTTGTTGAGGATGTCGCCCTGGAGGCTCGATGTCGTGCCGATAAGCGAGCCGCCGGCGACGATCGTGCCGCCGGTGTAGGTGCTCGTGCCGGTGAGGGTCACGGCACCGGAGCCAGCCTTCGTCAGCGACCCCGAGCCCGTCATGTTGCCAGCGTAGGTGCCGGTGGTGCTCTGATCGAACGTCAGTTGGGAGTCGTTGACGATATTGCGCTTGAGATTGTCGGTCGTGCCGCGGATGGCCCCCTCGGAGATGAGGAGAGTGCCGGTGGTGCTGCCGCCGGAGCCGGTGAGCGTGAGCGTGCCGGCACCGTACTTCGAGTACGTGCCGGAGCCGACCATCGTGCCGGCCCAGGATTCGTTCGCGGTCTGGTTGAAGCGGACTTCGGTCGAACTGTTCGCGCCGAAGGTGCCGCTGGTGGCGAGGCTCTGGGCGTTGCCGATGAGGAGGCCTGCCGCGACGGAACCGGACGCGAAGGTGTTGACGCCGGTGAGCGAGACCGTGCCGCTGCCGACCTTCGAGAAGGTGCCGCCGGAACTTGTCAGATCGGAGGCGAGCGTGAGGGACTGGCCGTTGGAGTCGATCGAGTACTGCTGATTCGCGGCGTCGGAGAAGCGAGCGGAGTAGTCGGTCGTGTTGTTCGCCGTGGCCTGGAGGGTGCCCCCCTCGAAGCTGATCGTGCCGGTCGTGCCGATGGCGTTTGATTGGACTGGCTTGCGAATGGCGTCGGGCGCGGGCGTTCGCCCCCTCCCAAAACGCACCGCTGCCGGCGCACCGACGGCGGCGCGCCACAGCGGGCCCTCCTCCGCAA
>CANGIH010000052.1 GCA_947453875.1 Planctomycetaceae bacterium
CAATCCGCTCGTCGCCCGCGTCCTGCCGGGATTGCCACTGCGCTGGACGCCTGAGGGGATCGTGCTCGGGCCGGGGACCCCGGCCGAGCGGCGCTTTCCTGGGGCCGGTCAGGTTCCCTTGCTCATCCATCCCAATCCGCTCGCGCCGTCCGCCGCGCCGCGGTATGTCGTCCTCAACTCCGGCTTCACCTTCCGCGAGGAGCATGACGTCAACAACGCCCTCCAGAATCGCCGCCTCCCCGACTGGGCGGTGATCGATCTCGCCGTGCCCCCCGATGGCCGCGATCCGGGGCGGGTTGTCGCCGCCGAGTTCTTCGACGAGGCGTGGGGGGTGAAGCCGCCGGAGTGAGCCGCCCCGCTCAGCCCACCAGGACGGTCGGCCGCCGCGCCTGGTCTGGCACGGCCTTCTCGACGAGGTCGTAGACGACGTTGGGCACGTCCCCCTGGCCGAAGAGGAGGAATTCGAGCGCGAGCTTGAGGCTGCTCCCCTGGCTCCAGCCGAAGACGACATCGAGCGGCGTGCCCGACTTCGACATCTCGATGGCAATCTGGGCGATCGTATGCGACACGCTGACGACGTCACGGGCGACGATGATGAACCGCTCCCCCTCCTGCTTGGCGGAGAGGATCGGGGCGTTGTGGAATTCGCTCGTGTCGCCGTAGTGGACCTCGAGGAAGACAAGCGGCACCTCGGCGGGGATGCGGTGCCGCTGGCGGATCTCGGTCTCCTTCTCGTCGAGTGAGCGGTGGCCCGGGCGGTGTGGCACGAGAACGCGAAAAGCCCCTTCGGCGCAGATGTCGGTCCAGAGCATGCGGGCAGAGTCGTCGGCGAAGCGGAATTCCTTGTGCCGCAATTCCTGGCTCCGCCACACCCGCGACACGATCGAGATCAGGAGCACCGAGGCGATGAACATCGAGGCGATGATGATGCCGTCGGGGCGTTCGGTGATGTTCGTGATCGTGGTGTAGATGAAGACGAGCGTGATCAGGGCGAAGGCGATCCGCTTGAGCAGATGGTGGTCGGATCCCTGGGACGACTCGTGCTGCATGTGGACGAGCGACGCGATGCAGGCGCTGGTCATGAGCACGAGCACGCCGGTCGCATAGGCGCCACCCTGCGCGGTGACGTCGGCCTTGAATGCCCAGGTGACCAGAAGGTTGATGATCGTGAAGGCGATCACGAGCGGACGGTAGGCGGATGCCCATTCCGGAGCCATGCCGTAGCGGGGCAGATAGCGCGGCACCATGTTGAGGAGGCCGGCCATCGCCGAGGCCCCGGCGAACCAGAGGATGAGGATCGTCGAGATGTCGTAGATCGTGCCGAACACCGGTCCGAACAACGGGCTGACCGGATGGGGGCTCTCGCCGTGGGCGACGTAGGCCAGGGCCCGGTCGATCGCCTTTCCCTTGAAGGTGACTTCGCCGAGATCATCCTTCTCCATCCGCAGTTCGTCGGCGGGGATGATCGTGTTGGTGCCGGTGACGAGCGACGATCCGATGAGGAAGAACGACATGATCAGCGCCGCGGTGAGCATCAGCCTCCGCGTGTTTTCGACCCGCGCATGCTCGTCGCTGGGGTCGGCCTCGGTGCCGCGGACGAGGTGGATCAGCAGCACGCCCGTCTCGAAGCCGGAGAGCCCAAGGGCGAGCTTGGGAAAGATCAGGAGCGAGATCCCCAGCGCCACCCAGAGCCCGTGCCCCTCGAGTGGCTTGTGGTGGAGGTGGTAGGAGCCGGAGGCGATCTCTGAGAACCACCCCTGCATGAGCACCGGGTGGGTGAGGAGATACCACAGGCCGCTGCCGACGATCAGGAATGAGAGCCCCAGGAACGCCACCACGAGCACGGTGGCGATGCCCACCACCTCGGAATAGCCTTTAAGGAACATCGCTCCGAGGAGGAGCAGCAGGACCACCGCCATCGCGATCTGGTTGTGGGCCCAGGGGGGGGCACTCTCGGCGAAGATCGAGTTGCTGATCAGATGCGCCGCGGCGTCGGCGGCGGAGAGCGTCTTCGTGATCACGAAGTCGGTGGCGGCGAAGCCGATCAGGACGAGGACGCCGATCTTGCCCCGCCATCCGCCGACAAGCCGCTCGATCATTCCGATCGAGCCGACGCCGTCGGGGGTCTGGCCGGCGACGTAGCTGTAGACCGGATAGGCCCCGAAGAGGGTCACGAGGACGAGCACCAGGGTCGCCAGGGGGGCGAGCGTGCCGGCCCCCTCGAAGGCGATCGACGGCTGGTAGCCGAGGGTGCTGAAGTAGTCGACGCCGCAGAGGCACATGATCAGCCACCACGCGTAGTGGTGATGCTGACCGTGGGAGGACTCGCTCACGGGGGCGTGGGGCTCCGACGGGGCGGGGCGGACACGAAACGAACGGACGTCATCCTGACAGCGGCCCGCCGCCGCCGCAACCGAGTGCGACTCACTGCCACTCCGGAAGATCGATCCCCCGCTTCTTGGCCTGAGCCTGCAGGGCCTGGGAGTAGCGATCGAAGCGCTTCCGCCGGTCGCCGTCATCCGGCGGCTTTTGTTTGCGGCCTTTCTCCTCGCGAGCCTGCGGCGAGAGTCCGAAGCGGAGCTTCCGGTAGGTGATCGTGCGGTCGATGCCCTCGTCGGCCAGCCTTGTCCGCTCCCCTTCGGGGGCGGCGAAGTAGGCGTCGATCGCCTCGTCGCGGGTCGTGTCCCAATCCGCCTCGAGCGCCTTGCGGGCGTCGTCGAGTTCCTGTTTCGACATCTGGTCGGCGTTGCGGATCACCTCCGCCACCGCCTTCTTCCCCTCCGTGCCCCGCACATCCCCGCCGAGCAGGCCCTTCTGGATCGTGGCGGTGGCACCGAGCAGGTCGGGGCGGCGGCCGAGCGACATCCCGACCCCCGCGGCGAGCCCCCCGAAGAGCATCAAGCCCAGCACCCCCAATGCGATCGCCAGCCCGCGCTGGGTCGCGACAGGGTCGGCGGCGGCGTGTGGGGCTGGCGAGGCGTCGGGTTTGGCCGGAGCGGAGGCCGGGCTCCCCGCCGCCTGCTTGGCGGCGGGGGCCGGTTTGGCCTTCGTGGCGGCAGGGGGCGCTTTCCCCTGGGCGATGGCGCGGGCGGCCGCGAGGCGGGCCTGCGCTTCAGGACTCAAGCGGCTTGCCATGGTGTGGTGTCTCCCATGACGGCACGCCGTGATCAGGTACCCCCCCCGCTCGGGCCATCTGCCGGGCGGGTGGCGTCGTTGCCATCACCGATCGTCGAATACCAGCGGAGGACATCGAGATCGATGTCGGAGGCCAGCGATTCGACATGCCCGTCGAGGAACACGAAATTCACCAGACCGCCGGCATGCTGGCTGCCGAACTTCCGGCTGTTGGTGTCCTTCGGGCCGCTGGCCAACCCCCGTGCCGTATCCCGGAACAGGCAGTGTGGGGTGTCGGCGCCAAACATCGACGTATCCCCCTGCCAGTAGTGGACCATGTTCTGGGGCCAGGTCGGGTCGACCGGGATCATGTGCCGCTCGCCGATGGCGAACGTCTGGCTCAAGCCGTCGATCACCCACGCCGCCTTGACGGCGGAGAAGGTGAAGATCGGGCCGGCCTGTCGACCGTCGACACCTGCGCCGTTCTCGGCGCTGTAATTGAAGTAGGTGCCGGCGTTGGCGGAGTAGTCGCCACCGGCGGCGGCGGCGAGGACGAGCGGAGCCTCGTTATTGTTGTCGAAGTTGCGGGTGTTGTTGGGGGCCCGGCGGCTGGGGCAGAAAAAGGCCGACACGGCCGTCCGCATCGCCTGCGAATTGAGCGTGTCGTCGGCCCGGGCCGTCGGCACGTAGGCATTGGCGATGGACGTCTCTTCCATGAACGGCAGCATGCGGAAAGCCCACGAAACGCCGATCTGCTCACGGGTATTGCGGCCGGAAGGGTAGGTCTTCTTGGCGTCGTGATGGAGGGTGACGGCCAAGCCCTGCTGCTTGAGGTTGTTGTTGCACGACATCCGATTGGCCGCCTCACGGGCCGCCTGAACTGCCGGGAGGAGGAGTCCGACCAGCGTGCCGATGATGGCGATTACAACCAGGAGCTCGACGAGCGTGAACGCCCGCACCCGGCTTCCCAGCACCTTCCGCCCTGCCCCGGCGTCCGAGCCAAGACCCTGCCAACCGTTGTTCCGACGACTCTTCAGCGTGCCAACCATCGTGTGTTCTCCAGGCCCCGGCCATCCCGGAGCCGACGAGGCAGGGGAAGGGAGAGACCGAAAGACCCCATTCTCAAACCGATGGTGAGGTCAGTCAAGGAAGACCTGTCGCTGCCAGGTCGCACAAAACCCGCATTCTGCCCTGTTTTTCCTGGCCTTGGAGGGCTGGGGGACTGGGGTTAGAAGGGGGGGCGCGGTTCACTCTCTCGGGGGGTGGTGGCGTGGGGCGATCCGGCATTGGCAAGCCCTGAGTTGCCCTGCGGAGAACCGTTGCCGCCACGGCCGGGGGCAGCCACGCCTACGCTGTTCGGGAGACCACCGTCCCGATCCGTTCGCCGGCGATCGCCCGGACGATGTTCCCCTCCCGGCGGTAATTGAATACCAGGATCGGCATGTCGTGTTCCATGCACAGCGAGATCGCGGTGGAGTCCATCACCCGCAGATTCTGCTCCCGGATCTGTTGGTAGCTGAGGCCACGGTAGAGGATGGCGTGGGGATTCTTCTCGGGGTCGTCGGAATAGACGCCATCGACCCGCGTCGCCTTCATGAGGATGTCGGCCTCGAGTTCCAGGGCCCGCTGGGCGGCGGCGGTGTCGGTGGTCACGAACGGACTCCCCGTTCCGGCGGCGAGAATCACGATGCGCCCCTTCTCCAGGTGGCGGCGGGCCCGGCGACGGATGTAGGGCTCCGCCACCCCATCCATGCGGATCGCCGTCATCAGCCGGGTCTGGGCCCCGAGGCTTTCGAGGGCGTCTTGAAGCGCGAGTCCGTTGATGACCGTCGCCAGCATCCCCATCGAATGGGCGGTGGCCTCGTGGACCCCGGAGTTGCCGGCGGTGAACGAGGCCCCGCGGAGGATGTTGCCGCCACCGATGACCACGGCCACCTCGACGCCACGGGAAGCGGCGAGAACGGTCTGGCCGGCGACCAGAAGCACCTCGTCCATGGAGATGCCCCGTTCACCGGGTCTCACAAAACTCTCCCCTGAGAGCTTGAGGAGGACGCGGCGATACGCAGGCTTGGCATCCTTCCCACCCTGGGGTTGCCCGTCGGCAGACAGGCTCTCCGAGGTCCGATGTGGATCGACCATCGCAGCCCCTCCAGTCAGCCCGCAAGGTGGTCCAGTGGCAACGCCGGTCGCGTGGCCTCGTCTCAGCCGCCGAGCTTCCAGTTCTCGACCCGCTTGACCTCAAGGCCAGCCGACTTGGCCAGCTGACCGACGGTCTGCTTGTCATCCTTCACGAACGGCTGCTCGAGCAGCACGCACTGGCTGAAGAAGTTCCGCAGCCGGCCCTCGATCATCTTCGCGATGATGTTCTCGGGCTTGCCCTCGCCGCGGGCGGCTTCGGAGAGGATTTCCTTCTCCTTGGCGACAACGGCCGGGTCGAGATCCTCCTTCGTGACTGCCTTCGGCGCCAGCGCCACGACGTGCATCGAGATGTCCTTGGCGACGCCGGCCGCATCGGGCGACGAAGTCTTGCCGGCGATCTCGACGATCGCCGCCTTCGAGCCGTCGTGGTGGGCATAGCCGCCGCAGGGGGCGTCGATCCGGCAGATCCGGGCGAGGTCGAAAACCTCCCGCATGCGGTTGAAGAGGTCGTCCTTGATCTCGGCGAGCGTCTTGTCGGGATGGGCGTGGCTCTTCTGGGCGAGCAGCTCCGCCGGGGTCTTGGCTCCGGGGCCGAGGGCGAGCGTCGCGGCGATGTCTTCGGCAAACGCCTTGAAGTCGGGGCTGTTGGCCACCGGAGCGCTCTCGCACTTCAACTCGATGATCGCGCCGACATGCTTCGATGGATCGGCAAACACGGCCAAGCGACCGGTCGACGTCTCCCGATCGGCGCGCATCGCCTGCGTCTTGATGCCCTGCTTGCGCAGCCATTCGACGGCCTGCTCGGTGTTGCCACCACACTCACTGAGGGCTTTCTTGCACTCCATCATCGGCAGCCCGGTCTTGTCCCGGAGTGCCATCACCGCTGCGGCTGTGATCTCTGCCATGGGGAATGCTCCTTACAAAAGTTTGGCGGAAGGTTTTGGTGGGAGGCTGAGTGAGAGTGAATCAGTCGTTTGGATCGGACCGGTCGGGCTCGGTTCACAACGCAGACCGGACCGGAATGGCACGACCGGCGGAGCACTCTGGAAGCACTCCAGCCGGCCGTCGATGAACGGGACATGTCACCGGAAACCACGCCCACCGGAGGCATCGATCGAAAGGAAGAATTCCCTGCGACCGAATGAGCCGGGGCACGCTTACCCAAGTTGGGGCAGGAATCAGGTCGGTGAGTGGGGCCGGTCAGGTCTTGGGGGGCCTGGGAGCGGCACGCTTGGCGACGTTGGAACGGGCCTTCGGAGCCCCCTTGTCGACATCCGCACCCTCGGCAGCAGCCTGGGCGTCGGAAGACGTGTTCACCTTCCCCTCGAGGATCGCATCGGCCAGACGGGCCGCCACCAGTTCGATCGAGCGGATCGAGTCGTCGTTGCCAGGGATCGGCAGGTCGACGACATCGGGATCGCAGTCGGTGTCGATGAGGGCGACCGTCGTGATGCCCATCTTGCGGGCCTCACTGATGGCGTTCTTTTCCTTCTTGGGATCGAACACCACGAGGCACTCCGGGAGCCGCGACAGGGTGCGGATACCGCCGAGATTGCGCTCCATCTTGCGGAACTCACGCCGCAGCGACGACTGCATCTTCTTGGAATAGGCGCCGAACTCCTCCGAGGGCATCAGTTTCTCGAGGTGCTCGAGGCGGGCGAGCCGGTTGCGGATCGTGCGGAAATTGGTCAACGTGCCGCCGAGCCAGCGATCCGACACGTAGGGCATGCCACAGCGGTTCGCTTCGCGGGCCACCGCCTCGGCGCCCTGTCGCTTCGTGCCGACGAACAGGATCAGGCTTCCGGTCGAGGCGACCTGCTTGAGGTACTTCCTTGCGCGAAGCAGACCGCGAATCGTCTCGCGGACGTCGATGATGTGGATGAGGTTCCGACGGCCGTGGATATACGGCCGCATCTTCGGATTCCAGCGGCTGGCACGATGGCCGAAGTGCACGCCAGCTTCGATCAGTTCCTGGGCCAGGACGTTCGACACGCTCTTCACTCGCAGGGTAAGACGGAAGGAACAGGGGGCCGATGCCCTGACAGGGCACCGGAAACCACCGGGGGAGTCCCGCAAACTATTCGCATTTCCCCCCTCATGTCAACGCTCACCCGCCAGACACGGTGTCGGGAGGGGTTCCGAGGGTGGACCGCTTGAATCGGCCCCGGAGGGGAAACTACACTCGTCCGTGCGGCGCGGGAGGCGATTTCAGCCGATTTTTCCGGTTTTCGGGGCCATTTTCAATGGCTCCGGGGCGGTTCGGTGAGGATTTCCTCCCGGCCCCCGGCCTGCGCGGGGCATCCTTGCCTGTCGCTCGCCTGCCGCCCCGATCGGTCCCCAGCCCCCCCGTTTTTCCAGGTCACCCCGCATGCGCCATGTCCTTTCGGCCACCGTCCAGAATGTTCCGGGCGTTCTGGCCCACGTTTCGGGGATGCTCGCCTCGCGTGGCTACAACATCGACAGCCTCGCGGTCGGCGAGACCGACGATCGCCGGTTTTCACGGATGACGTTCGTGCTCCGGGGCGACGACCGGGTACTTGATCAGGTCCGTCGGCAATTGGAGAAGATCGTCACGGTCGTCCGGGTCGACGACATCAGTTCGCGGAATTACGTCGAGCGCGATTTGATGCTCATCAAGGTCGCCGCGACCGCCGGGACCACCCGAACGGAAGTTAAGGAACTTGCCGAGGTGTTTCGCGGACGGGTGGTGGATGTCGCTGCCGACAGTGTCGTCGTCGAGATCTCCGGGACTGAAAAGAAGATCGAGGGATTCATCGAACTGATGCGTCCCTTGGGGATCCTCGAACTTGTCCGCACCGGTCGGATCGCCATGGTGAGGGGGAGCCCGCCGACCCGCGAACTCACCGAGGCGGCCGATGGCGCCCGCCCCGCCGACGCCGCCCCGGCCCGCGAATCGCTCGCCTGAACGCTGGCAGTCGCCCTTGGCCGACCGCCGCCGGCGTTCGCAGTTCTCTTCGGGCCGGCCACCCACCGGCACCATTGTTCTCCCTTTTCGACCACATCATCCAGTCCGACCCACCAGCCCGATTCCAGGAGTGATCCCTTGGCCGCCAAGATCTATTACGACGCCGATGCCGACCTCAAGGCCCTCGAAGGCAAGACCATCGCCATCATCGGCTACGGCAGCCAGGGGCATGCCCAGGCCCAGAATCTCCGTGATAGCGGCCTGAAGGTCGTCGTGGCACAGCGTCCGGGCGGGCCGAACTACGAGCTTGCCAAGAAGCATGGCTTCGAGCCGATGTCGGTGGAGGAAGCGGTCAAGCAGGCCGACGTCATCAACATCCTTCTCCCCGACGAGCTTGCCGCCGACGTCTACAAGGCGTCGATCAAGCCGAATCTCAAGAAGGGTGCCGTGCTGATGGCCAGCCACGGTTTCAATTTCCACTTCGGGCAGATCGAGCCTCCCGCCGGCCACGACGTGCTCCTGGTGGCGCCCAAGGGCCCCGGCCATCTCGTCCGCAGCGAGTATGTGAAGGGGGGCGGCGTCCCCTGCCTGATCGCCCTCGGCGCCGGTGCTTCTCCCGAGACGAAGAAGATCGGTCTGGCCTATGCCAAGGGGGTCGGTGGCACCCGTGGTGGCGTCATCGAGACGACGATCGCGGAGGAGACCGAGACCGACCTCTTCGGCGAGCAGGTGGTGCTTTGCGGCGGTGTCTCCGAGCTCATCAAGGCCGGGTTCGACACCCTCGTCGAGGCGGGTTACCAGCCGGAGATGGCCTACTTCGAGTGCCTCCACGAGATGAAGCTGATCGTTGATCTCTTCTATCAGGGCGGCCTCGAGTACATGCGCTACAGTGTCTCCAACACCGCCGAATATGGGGACTACACCCGCGGCAAGCGGATCATCACGGAGGAGACTCGCAAGGAGATGAAGAAGATCCTCGAGGAGATCCGCTCGGGCGAATTCGCCCGCGACTGGATCCTCGAGAACCGTGGCGGCGCGGCGATGTTCAAGAGCACCCGCCGCCGCGAGCGCGAGCACAAGCTCACCGAGACCGGCCGCAATCTCCGCAAGATGATGAAGTGGATCGAGGCGAAGGAGTTTTAGGCCATCGGGATCGTGGACGGGGCCATCCGTGGCTTCTTCCACCCGGTCGGCATGGATCGCGGCGTGCGATCCGTGGGTGCTGTGAAGCGAGATGGAAGCCACATGGAAGCGGGAGAGCCGACATGACGCCCGAGGAACAGCAGTCGCGGACGCTCTACGATCAGCTCACCCCGGGGGACCGGGTGGAGGTGATCCATGGCGTGCAAGTGGGATCGACCGCCACTTGGAACACGACGACGGTGGGGAAGGTGCTGCGGCGCGAGCGTCGCCGTCACGGCCTCCATTTCCGCCGCAACGCCGACGACAAGGTCTTCAGCGACGTCCTCATCCTCTCCCGCGACGACGGTGAACTCACGACCGTGACGATCGACGAGTACACGCGTCTGCGGAAGCTTTAAGAGCGGGTCATAGCAGGCTGTGGATGAAGTGCCCCCCGCTGGATGCGGCGGCCGACACCCCCGAAAAACCTTGGCTTTTTGGGGTGTCTCATGTGGAAAAAGGTCATGGATGACTTTTTCCACGGGGAGCGAGGGCTGGAGACCCGGTTCTCCTGGCAGCGGGCGGATGCCCGCCAAGCGAACGCGAGCTGGATGCTCGTGGTTCGCGTGAAGCTCCTGCTTGCTCACGCCACGCGGGCGATGACGCACTTGAGATATTCCCCCTCGAGGCAGCTGGCGCTCACCGGATGATCCGGGGCGGCGCCGCGGCATTCGAGCATCGCGATCTGGCGGCCGGCCCGTTGCGAGACGGCGGAGAGCATCTCGAGGAAGTCGTCTCGTGACACGCTCCCCGAGCAGGAGCAGGTGACCAGAATTCCACCCGGCTCAAGGAGATCGATGCCGACCCGGTTGATGCGGTGGTAGGCACGGAGGGCCTCGTCGATCGCACCGCGGCTGCGGGCGAACTTCGGCGGATCGAGAA
>CANGIH010000053.1 GCA_947453875.1 Planctomycetaceae bacterium
GGTACCACTACCTCGGGGCGGCGAAGATTCTCGCCCCCATCGGCAAGGCGTTTGCAGGGGCTCTTGTCGAAATGAAAGCGGCCGAATAGCGTCCCGAGCGAGTCTGTGGCTGGCGAGGAGGTCGAACCAGGCGTTGGAGCAGACTCGCGATAGCGTCCGGCGGCATCGCGAGCCGGTTGGTCGCGGGCTGCTCAACTTATTCGTTTGGCCACAGGCACACACTATGGCGGTCCCTCCGCACTTGGAGCCGTTCTGGCGGTCGTTCGCAGCAATCGCTCAAGGGCCGATAGACAAGCGGTTCTACGAGGCCTTCTACTTTGGCGACAGCGAGGCTTTGGCCAACGAGCTCGCTGCCTTGGTCTTGGCGGGCAAGAAGCGAGCAACCGCGGGCTCAGTCTGGTCTGCCGAAGCTGAAGGCAAGCGGTTGCCTGAACCCGGTGACTTAAGCATCGTCACCAATTGGTCCGGCGAGCCACTGTGTGTCATCGAAACCGAGTCGGTAAACCTCACGCCCTTCAATGAAGTGCAAGCGGACTTCGCCGCTGCAGAAGGAGAAGGTGATGGATCCTTGAAGTTCTGGCGCGAGGCGCATCGTCGCTACTTCAGCCGCGAGTGCAAGGCCGCCGGCCGCCAGTTCAGCGAGAGCATGCTTGTCGCCTGCGAGCGCTTCAAAGTCCTCTACTCCGTGCCGATTGGGGCCTAACCCCTCGCTCAAGCTGAGTCCCAACGGCGGGCCACGCTGGCCAGGTCGGCGGTAGCCTGTACATTCTCTATAATCTGGCCCGCGTGGCCCACCGATGGTGCCAACTGAGCTCGCACGTTAGGCCACCTTCGCTTTTCGCCTCAATCGACCACACCACAGAGCGATCAATGATGCGCGATTGGAGTGAGGTAACCCTCGCTGTCATGGGGCGGCGTTCAGACTCCTTCGTCCAAGGAATCACCCTGTTCTTCGCGATGGCGGGAGCATTGATGGCTCTTTGTTTGGGCGGCCAGAACATCTGGGGGATGTGGATTCCCTTGTGTTTCATCACGATTCCACCGATCCATTCCCTTTGCCGAGAGGTTCTTCGCTTGCGTCGCAAGATTGAAGATTTAGAGAAACGATTAGGGTGATTGTGGCAACGCTGCCTATCCACGCGAAGCAGTAGCCTCGTGGCAGCGTCCTGCGGCGTGGATAGTCCTTTGGCGTCGAGTTGCTGATCGCTGGCTTTCGGCGGCGGAGGTATCGGGAGTACGTGCGATGCGGTTGATGATTGTCCTGTCGCTCCTCGTCAACGTGGCCGTCCTTGTGCCGGTGTGTGCCGGCTTGCTGGCGAACGCTTCGTGGACAACGTCGGCGTATGGCGAGGCTGCGCCGGCCCGTGCCATCCTGCTGTCGGTCTACATGGCGATTGGGCTTTGCTCGATGTTGTTGCTAATCCGCCGCGAGCCGAAGGCCGTCGCGGCGTTGCTGCTCGTGCAGGTGTTGTACAAGGTCACGACGCCGCTCACGGTGGGGACGGTCACCAACCCGGTGGTGGTGAGCAACCTCGTCGTCGCTGTGGTCCATGCGGCCACCCTGGCTTGCCTTTGGTCGAGCGGGGCACTGGGTGGATCGACGGATGACCGGCCGGCGGGCGAGGCGAAGATGTGTTGATCGACTCAACTCACACGGAACATTCACGGTGGCGTTGTCGGTGACACGCAACGCGCCGTCGGACGACGGCAGTCAGACTTTTACCACGTTGGTTCAGCCAAGGACTCCGTGAGGAGGGTGCGCGGGTGGGCCGTCCACGTACACGTTCAACGATGAGCGATTGCTCGACGAAGTTCTCGCGGTCACCGCCACCGGCCAGCGCAACCAGGTTGCAATCCACGCCACCCGCGGGATGGGGCGCCGAGTCCGGGGGCGTTCGGCCAAGACGAGGGAGTGCAGTATGGTGTGGCTTCTGGCCGCGGTTGGCGCGGTCGTCATGACCCTGGCTCGCATTGTCCACGATGTGTGGGCGCAGTACCGCACGGGCCAAAGGAGCGTCGCGACGGCGTTGGCGATCACGTGCATCGTCGCTGGGCTGCCCGTGGTGTACGCCGCCGAGCAGGCCAAGGCGGCGGGGATGCGGACCGCCCTCCAGGCAGTGAGCATCGGCTTAGGCATCGGGGGCGGCGTCTTCGGGGCGGTGGGGTTGGTCCTGGATCGAAGACTGGGGAAGGCCCGCGACGCGCATCAGGGCGACACGGATTCCCTGCCGATGAAGACCACCTTTGAAGCTGGTGTGACACTCGGCCGCGCCCAGTGGATCACATCGATCGAGGCGGATGAAGCCATGAAGAGGCTTTGGATCGGCTTGACACACCATCCCGAGAGCCACGCCACAGAGCGACGCATCGAGTTTCATGGCGTGACGAAGGTCGTTTCGGAGTGGTCTGAGCGAGATGACGGCTGCATGGAATCAATCCTTGGGGCAAACGAAGACCATGACGGGCAACAGCTGCGGTACATGCTTGTCACGGAACAGCGGGCACTGACGATCTGGGCATCCGAGCCAGCGACAATCAGCTGATCCACCACGCGGAAGGGTGGGCCCTGATGAGATCTGCCGACGGCGTAGCGAGCAAGGGTGCATGACCTGTGGAGATCGGTTCGTGGCGACGGCCGACTCTGGGGAGATCACGGGGGGCTTGCGTGAGCGCGCCATCTGATGCATGCCATCTGATACATTCGGAGCCGTACGGCTGAGCGGGCAGGCTGCCCACCCAGACGCCATCCTCGACGCCCCCGTGAAGCACCGCCATGGAACAGAGATCCACGCACGCCCGCAAGGAATACGAGCAGGGAGCGCTTGACGAGGCCACCGTGGCCCGCGACCCGATCCGCCAGTTCGCAGCCTGGTATGACGGGGCCGTGGCTGCCGGCGTGCCGGAGCCCGAGGCGATGACGCTCTCCACAGCGACGCCTGACGGTATTCCCTCGGCCCGGATCGTGCTCCTCCGTGGCTTCGATGCCGCAGGCTTCTGCTTCTTCACGAACTACGGCAGCCGCAAGGGGCGCGAACTGACGGCAAACCCCCACGCCGCACTCACGTTTCACTGGGCCGAACTCGAACAGCAGGTGAGGATCGAGGGACGCGTCGTGCGGACGACGGCCGCGGAGTCGGACGAGTATTTCCGCACGCGGCCGGCGACGTCGCGGATCGGGGCCTGGAGTTCACCGCAGAGCGAAGTGATTCCCGACCGGGCGGCGCTCGAGTCGCTTTTCGCCCGCTTCTGTGCGGAGCATCCGAATCACGAGACGATTCCGCGGCCACCGAACTGGGGCGGCTTCCGGCTTGTGCCGGAGCGGATCGAGTTCTGGCAGGGCAGGCCGAGCCGACTCCACGATCGGATCTGCTTCCGTCGCGGCCCGGGAGACGCGTGGATCCTCGAGCGGCTCGCTCCCTGACGATCGGAGCGAGGCGCGGAGCGCTTCCCGCCCTGCTTTGGGCGGTCAGTTGTGCCAGGGCTGGGCCGGCAGGTGCTTGATGCGGAGCGAGGCGGCGAGGTTGGTGTCGGCGATGTGTGTCCTGGTTCGTTGCCACAACGAATCGCAGTCGGCGAACACAAGCCCGCTTGTGGCGGCGGTGATGATCCAGTCCCCCGCCTCCAGTTCGGCGTCAAGCTGGCCGGCACCCCAGCCGGCATAGCCGGTGAAGACCCGCAGCGGGTCGCTCCTGTCACGGACGAGCGTGACGAGCAGATCCCTGTGCATGGCGAGAAAAACCCCAGGCACGATCGCACGCTCGGCCATGGCGGCGGTGTCGTGCAAGACGAGCAGGGGGCCTTGGAGAGGCCCGCCGGTCATCACCGGCAGATCGAGTGGGCAGGGCCCGTGGGCTAGATCGTCCCAGATGGCATCGAGGCGATGGGCTCCGGGGCGGTTGAGCACCACACCGAGGGCCCCGCCGGAATCGTGCTCAAGCAGCAGGACCACGGTCCGGGAGAAGTTCGGATCATCAAGAGCCGGAGAGGCGACGAGCAGCTTTCCGGAGAGCGAATCCATCGACGGCTCGTTGACCAGGGGCGTGGCGGAGGATCGGGGGAGCGTGTGCCGCAGAGGCTATCTGGACGAGAGCGACGATCCCGTTCGGGCGGCAGGATCACTCCGCAAACATTCTATCGGCCGGTCGGCTCCCAAGCCCGGTCGCGGAGACAATCGACCTCGCCCCGGGCCGTCATGGTGCAAAGCGGGATCAGCATCCAGGACGGCCGGGAGTAGACTTTCCTCCCCGCTCCGGGGCAGGCCCCTGACGGCGTCGTTTGCGATCAAACGACCAAGACGCAACCATTGGACACCGAGGAGGATCGAGGCGTGGCATCGGATGGATACTTGCCCACCACCGGCACTGTGAAATCGCGGCTTGGCCCGCTCGAGCTTGAAAACGGCTACCCGGCCGCCACCACCATTGAGAAGGTGTTCGACGACCTCGACTTCCAGCGTGCCTGCCAGGCCTATCTCTGGGCCCTGCCGCTGATGGCCATGCAGCAGTGGCAAAGCGAGCATCTGACGAAATTCGGTGCCGGGAAACTCGACTACGTCGACTATCTCACCTTCCAGGACAAGCTCGGCCTCCTCACCGCCAACGCCACCACCCCCTACATCATGGCCTTCCCCAACCTGAGGGAGTCGGGGCCACTCGTATTGGAGATTCCTGCCGGGCCCACGGCGGGTGGATGCACCGATTTCTGGCAGCGGCCGATCACCGATTCGGGGCAGACCGGGCCCGACAAGGGAGCGGGGGGGAGCTATCTGATCCTCGGGCCCGATCACCCAGACATGCGGCCGGAGGGCTACTTCGTGTTCCGCTCGCCGACGGTCAACATCTTCTCGGCCCACCGCGTCCTCGATCCTGATCCCGTCAAGGCACGGGCGCTGATCGAGGGCCTGCGGATCTATCCCTACGCCCAGCGGGACAATCCCCCCCCCACCCGCCACATCTCCCCCGCCGGGAGGAAGTGGAGCGGCGAGCAGCCCCGCGGGCTCGCCTTCTGGGAGGGCCTGAAAAGGATGGTCGACGAAGAGCCGGTCCACGAGCGCGATCGGATGATCATGGGCATGCTCCAGCCGCTGGGCATCGAGAAGGGGAAGCCCTTTGCACCGACACCAAGACAACAAAAGCTTCTCGCCGACGCCGCAGAGACCGGTGAAGTGATGGCCCGTGCGATCGCTTATCAAAAGCGATTCGCCGGGGCCAGGGTCTGGCCGGACCGCCACTGGGAGAAGTCGCTGATGCTCGCCGAGACCAGTCAGGAGGCACTCCACCATACCCAACTCGACGAACGGACAAGCTGGTTCTACGAGGCGGTCGGTGTCTCGGTGGGGATGATGGGCCGTGCGGTCGGCGTAGGACAGGTCTATCTGGAGGCCACCAAGGACCATGCCGGCAACTGGCTCGAAGGAGGCAGACACTACCGCCTCACGGTGCCGAAGGAGGTGCCTGTGGCGCAGTTCTGGTCGGTCACCGTCTACAGCAACCAGACCCGCTGCTTCGTCGACACCGGCATCCAGCCCGATCGGTCATCCCGCGACACGATCGTCACCAACCCAGACGGCTCAGTCGATCTCTTCTTCGGTCCGTCACTTTTAGCCGACGCACCGGAGAGCAACTGGATCAGGACGCTGCCGGGGCAGGGGTGGTTCAGCTACTTCCGCCTCTACGGCCCGACCGCGGCCTACTTCGATCGATCCTGGGTGCTTGCCGATTTCGAGCCGACGACATGATGATCGATCCTGATCGCCGCGGTTCATCCACGACGCGCGTGAGCCCATCGGGCACCCATGCCGGAGGGGCTTGAGTGATGGCGACCATCGCCACGGATGCATCGGCTTCCAGTTCGGGCCGCCCGGCGGCGATCGTAATCGGCGCTTCCTCCGGGATCGGCGCCGCGCTGGCGATCCGCCTCGCTGCCAGCGGCTACCGGCTCGGTATCGCAGCCAGGCGAACCGACCTCCTCGAAGCCGTCGCAGCAAGGATGCAGACCCCGGCACTCTGCCGGGGAATCGACCTGCGCGATCCCGAGGGGGCGCGTCTGCAGATGCGTTCGCTCATGGATGAGATGGGCGGGGTCGAGCTGGTTGTGATCGCCGCCGGCGTAGGTCATGAGAATCCGACGCTTCTCTGGCCCCCCGAGGCGGAGACGATCGCGGTCAATGTTGCCGGGTTCGCTGCCATCGCCACGCTCGCCTTCGAGTGGTTCGCAGCCGGCGGCCGGGGGCATCTGGTCGGGATCTCGTCGATCGCCGCCATCCGCGGACATGGCGACGCCCCCGCCTATGGCGCCTCGAAGGCCTTTGTCGCCAGCTACCTCGCCGCCCTGCGCCAGAAGGCCGCCAATCGCCGGCTCCCGATCTGCGTCACCGACATCCAGGCCGGATTCGTCGATACGGCGATGGCAAAGGGCGAAGGGCTCTTTTGGGTCGCTCCGGTCGAACTGGCCGCGGCGCAGATCCTCGCCACCATCCGGGCGCGGCGGCCGCATGCGTACGTGACGCGACGGTGGCGGTTGATCGCCTGGCTCCTCCGCGCGATGCCGGAATGGGTCTACAACCGCCTCGCCTGAGCGATCGGGCGGGGGGTGAGGATCGCCGCTGCGGATCGCTTCGCGGCATCGCCACTTTCGGGCCGTCAAGACCGCCGTCGGCTCGCTTGCACGGCGGTGGCCCGCTGCTCGTGGCGGAGGAGCCAGGCTTTCGCCTCCGTCCCGGCCGCGAAGCCGGTGAGCGAGCCGTCTCCGCCGATCACCCGATGGCAGGGGACGACGATCGGAATCGGGTTGCGGCCGTTGGCACTCCCCACCGCCCGGGCCTTGCGGGCGTCGCCGAGCCGACAGGCCTGTTCGCCGTAGCTGATCGTGGTTCCGAACGGGATGCCGCGGAGCACCTCCCAGGCGGCGAGCTGAAAGGGGGTGCCGAGGAGATCGAGCGGGAGATCGAAGGTCGCGCGCGTGCCGGCGAAATACTCGCCGAGTTGCTCGGCGGCGGCCCGGAGCACCGTGTCGGGATCGACGTCCTCCTGGCCCTGTCCCGGAGCGGGGGAGCGGGAAGAAGACGGAATCTGTCGCGGTTGGTGACCCCGCTCCCCCGGCCAGACCACGGCCCGCACACCGCGCGACGACGCGACCACCGTGAGCTCACCGATCGGCGTGGCGAGGAGCGTCTGCTTGGGTTCGGGGGGGGCGAGCATGGTGATGCCCGGGCATCGTGCCGGTTGGCTCCCCAAGCTCTTCAGGAACGGGCCGGTCGCGGCAGGGGATGGAGCCGCACGGTGAGCGCGTCGTAGCCGAGCGTACGGGAGTAGGCGGCGGATTTTTCCACCCGGTCGCGTTTCGAGACCGGTTCGATCCGCTCCACCCGGCGGCACAAGGCGCCGAGCAGCGACTTCATCACCGTCCGCGAATGGGCGGCGCCGAGGCAGAGATGGGGGCCGAATCCAAACGAGACGTGGGGGTTGGGGCGACGGTCGAGGCGGATCGCGAGCGGATCGTCGAACACTGAGCCATCGAGGTTGGCAGAGGCCCATCCGAGCGAGACCCGGCCCCCCGGCTCGACGGCGACCCCATGGACGTCGGTCGTCACCGGGCAGACGCGGCCGATGTGTGTCAGCGGCATGAACACCCGGAAAAATTCCTCGGAGGCGTGGATGACGCGGCCGGGATCGTCACGGAGGAAGGTGAAGTCGGCCGGTGCCGCGGCGAGATGGCCGATCGCACAGGCGATCGAATGGATGATCGTGTCGCGACCACCTGCGAAGGCGAGGTTGGCAAAGCCGAGCATCTCGTCCCGCGACAGCGGCCGGCCACGGAAGGACGCCCTCGTGAGAATGCTGAAAAAGTCGTCGCCGGGGGTGGCCTCGGCCCGGTCGAATCGGGAGTTGAGATAGTCCTCGAGCTGGCGGGATTTCTTCAGGCCGTCGTCGCCGTGAAAGACGTGTACGCCCCAGCCGATCCAGATATCGGCCTCAGCGTCAGGAACGTCGAGAAGGACGGTGAGGGCACGCGACTGGAGCGGTAGGGCGAAGCCCTCGACGATCTCGATCGTGTCCAGGGCGAGGGCTTCATCGAGCAATCGCTCGACGATCGCGTCGATCCGTCCGACGAACGCCGGCTGCTTGGCGCGGAGAAACAACGGCTCGACGAGGGCCCGATAGTCTTCATGGTCGGGGGGATCGACCTCGATCGGCAATTGGCGGACGCTGCGGAGCTGTTCCTCCGATGGGATCGGCACCCGGAAGGGGGCGTCGGAGCTGAAGGTTATCCAGTCCTTGGCGGCCCGACGCACCTCCTCGTGGCGGAGGAGCATGGGGATCTGTTCCCCCTGGAACGGGCAGCGGAGAACACCCTCCGACTCACGGGCCTTGCGGAATGGATCGTCGATTGCGGTCATGGACGGACCGTGGTCGCGAGGGCGAGGGTGAGTTACCCGGCTAGGATTCGAACCTAGACAAAGGGAACCAAAATCCCTTGTGCTACCGTTACACCACCGGGTAGTGGATGCCCCGAATCATACCCCATCGGCGACGGGGAAAAGGGGGAGGGCCTTCAGCCCGATCCCGGCTCGGCTGGCGGCGGCTCCGCCACGGCCTTGGCCAGTTTATTGGTGACCGCGAAGGAGAGTTGCTCCAGTTCGATCGCCAGATCGACCGCGACGGTCTGCACGTGCGGGGGAAGCGCGAGTGTCACCGGGGCGAAGTTGACGATCCCCTCGATCCCCGCCGCCACGAGTCGATCCGCCACCTCCTGGGCCCGCTCTGCCGGCACGACGATCATCCCCAGCCTGATTCCCTTCTCCCGGACGACCCGTGGCAGGTCGTCGATGTGGCGGATCACGAGCCCCTGCACCGTCCCGCCGACCTTCGCCGGATCGGCGTCGAACGCCGCCTCGATCGTGAAGTTCTGGCGGCCGAAGCCCCGGTAGCCGAGCAGTGCCTGCCCGAGGTTGCCCGCCCCCACCATCACCACCGGCCAGCGGTGGTTGGTGCCAAGGATGTCGCGCATGGCGTGGATCAGTTCGTCGCACCGGTAGCCGACGCCGGGATAGCCGAACTGCCCGAAGAACCCCAGGTCTTTCCGGACCTGGGCGTCGCTGAACCCGAGCAGGGCACCGAGCTGGCCCGATGAGATCGTCTGCTGCCCTGAGGCCTGGAGCCGCTGAAGCTCGCGCAGATAGAGGCTCAGCCGGCTGACCACGACCTTCGGCACCGACTGGTCGGACGGCGGGTCGCCGGACGGGATACGCGAGTCGGGCATGGGCGTCGACGCTGGGGGGGACGGACCGCGAGGGAACTCTACCCCCGGCCAACCCGGCCCCGCAACGCGGTGCGGACGTCGATCCGGCTGAGCAACGCCCTTGAAACCTCGTCCCGGCAAGGCTCTTGAGCCGGGGCGGCGGGTCTCGACGCCGTATTCCCGCTGGGAGGACGGCCATCGGACCGTCACCGAGGGGCGATCGGGGAGAGGGACACTGTCAATTTGTAGCGACTGTAGCGTCGCTGTGACTCTGGAAAAGCGAGAGCGACTGCGTGGAGTGGTCAACCTGCGGGGGATTTATGGCCGATCTTTGAGAAGCGTGGGAAAGGCTGCACCCACGTCCCCCAAAAGTTTCGTTCCTTTTTTCAGGAGTCGCCCCGTGAGGGGCGGCATGCATGAAGACCACGTGGCTGAGTTGGCTGCTGGCCATCGCTTGGATCGTGTCGCCGGTACTCCGCGCCGACGACTCGATCTCCGGGCTGGCTGGTGAAGACTGTCCCGAGGCCGCCCACAGCGTTCTTTCCGGCGACCATGCCGGTGAGGCCCCTGTCGTCGGCGCGACCGGAGACGGTGGGATCATCGAGGACGGGGCCGTCATCGAGGGCGCTTCTGCCCCTTGCGGTCCCACCCGGACGGTTCGCGACACCGTCTGGGAGCGTCAGGAGATCACCTGCTACAAGACGATGTGCGAGCGCATCATCGAGCAGAAGGAGATCGACTGCGTCCGCTACGAGACGGAGCGGTCGTTCAAGGAGGTCGAATACACCGTCACCAAGCCGGTATGGGAGACCCGCTCGAAGATCGTCAACTACACCGTCTCCAAGCCGGTGTGGGAGACCGTCACCAAGGAGATCCCGTACACGGTCTGCAAGCCGGTGTACGAGACCCGCGAGCAGACCTACACGGTCTGCAAGCCGGTCTA
>CANGIH010000054.1 GCA_947453875.1 Planctomycetaceae bacterium
GTCTCCCGCTGCGTGAGCGGAATATCGGGATCGGGGGTGGCCACCCGATTGGCCATGGTGGTGGCCACGCGGCGCAACTCCCCGGCCCGAGCAGGGAGTTGACCGGCGGCGGCCCCGGTGATCGAGGCGATGATCTCCCCCCGCGATGCCCCCTTGAGAATGTAGTCATGGGCACCTGCAGCCACAGCCCTCGCCACATAGGTGGGATTGTCGAACGTCGAGAGCATCACCACCCGGGTCGACGGGAGTTCGGCACGGAGCTTCTCCAGTGCCGACAGGCCGTCCTTGCCTGGCATGCGAATGTCGAGGAGCACGACGTCCGGCTTGAGCTTCTTGGCAAGCCTGATCGCTTCGTCACCATTGGCTGCCTCGCCGAGAATCTTGACCTCAGAGCCCGCAAGCAGGCTGGCGAGCCCACGGCGAACCACTTCATGGTCATCGGCGATCACGACTTTGACTGACATTCGCAGCTGCTCCTCTTTGATGATGGGGGAGTTTACCCCCGACATCTGATCGTACCGCGGTCGGGGTAGAGGGACAACGAACCCCTCTACGGAGTCACGCACGCCGGCGGAGTGCCTCCGCCATCCGGGCGGTGTCGAGCATCGCATCGGCCCCCTGCCGACGGAGGTCTTCGGCGACACGCAATCCGAGGTTCTCCGGCGGATCGCCGGCAACCGCAGCCCCTTCGGCCACGATCCGCACGATCCCCCCCTCGCGTGGTTCGAGCACGCAGGCCCCCAGATGGAGGGTGTCGGAATCCCACCGTGCCCAGGCCCCCACCGGAGCCAGACACCCTCCCGCAAGCGCGCCGAGACAGGCTCGTTCGGCACGGACAGCAGCGTGCGTCTGGACATCGTCGATCGTGCGGGCAATCGACACCGCTCGCCGATCGCCGGCACGGATCTGCACGACAAGCGCTCCTTGGGCGACTGCTGGCCAGAAGTCGCCTGGCTGGAGCGTCTCGGTGATCCGCCCACCGAGGCCGAGGCGTTCGAGGCCGGCGGCGGCGAGGATCAAGCCATCACAGGCCCCCTCGTCGAGGAGACGAAGGCGGGTATCAACGTTGCCACGCACCGATCGGACCTCGAGGTCCGGGCGGAGAGCATGCAGTTGCATGACGCGGCGGACACTCGACGTTCCCACGGTCGCCCCACGCGGAAGTTCCCTAATCGTCGGCGCGGTACGCCCCACGAATGCGTCAAAGGGAGTTTCCCGGACAGGCACGCAGGCCAGGTCGAGCCCGGGGGGCACCACAGTGGGGAGATCCTTGAGGCTGTGAACGGCGGCATCGATCCGTCCCTCGAGGAGTGCCCTCTCGAGTTCACGGACAAATACGCCATCACCCCCGCTTATGCCTGAGATCGGGACATCGGTGACGATATCGCCGCGCGTGGTCACCAATTCGACCACCACGTCGTGCCCATGAGCGCGGAACTGGTCGACCACCCAACCGGTCTGGGTACGGGCCAGGGCACTGCCCCGGGTGCCAACACGAAACTGCGGGTTGTCCATCCTCGAAGCCTCTCCGTTCGTTGCCCACGGCCCTCCCGCAAAGGGGTTGGGATCAGCCATCGACGCCCCTATCGTCGCCGGCAAGGTCGGCCCGGGCAATGACTGCCACGTGAACCGCCGTGGCTCCGGCCTCGCGGAGCACCCGGGCACAGGCGGCCAGCGTGCCGCCGGTGGTGACGACGTCATCGACCAGGAGAACCCGCCGCCCCACCACCCCCCGATGGTTGAGCGCGAACACATCGCGGACGTTGGCCCGCCGCTGGTCGGCCGGCAGACGATTCTGCATCACGGTGGCCCGTCGGCGGCGAAGCGCCCCCAGGACCGGAGTGGAGGTGAGGCGACCGAGGCGGCGGGCCAGGCTGTCCGCTGCGTTTGTTCCTCGGAGGGTCCTCCGCCACCAGTGCATCGGGACCGCGACAATGTAGTCGTTCTCCCAGAGACGGAACGTCGATGCATGGCGACGGTGGAGCAGATCTGCCAGGCCAACGAGGAGGTCGTACCCGCCGGGGCGTTTGGATCGCAGCACCGCCTCGCGCACTCTCCCCCCGTAGCTGCCGAGGACGGCGATCCCATCCCAATCCCGGCATGCCCCGCCACACCCGCGACAGGCGTCCTGATCGCCGGGCGCACCGCACCGTTGACAACGACAACTTTCCGCGACGATCTCGGCGGCACACCCCGGGCAGAATGGGTCCGATGCTTCCGGCGGATCGGCTGCCATGTCCAGGGGACCTGGATGATGGTCGCTCGTCCACGACTCGTGGCGGGCCGGGGTGGCTTGCCACGGGGCGGTCTCCGCATGGCACATCAGGCACCGTGGGGGGAAGAGCAGATCGAGCCCGCCGGCCATCCACCGACGCGCCGAGAGCCATGCACCGTCCCGCCGGTCATCGCCTCTGCGAAACACATCTTCCCCCAGGAATAGCAAAGGAATTCACGACCCCTTCCAGAATTGACGCAGTTGCCAGCCCATCCTATTCTCCCGCGCCCATTCCACCGGGCCAACGCCCCCGAAAGCCCCCCGCAGAACCATCGCGGGCCATCGACCGGTCTGGAGCCGACCGCTCAGGTGCCGCCCCTGTCGGAACCGTCACGGACGCCGCTTTCACCATGCTGATCGACCGCTACATCGCCCGTGCCCAACTCAACGCCTTCATGATCGTGTTCATCAGCCTGGCGGGGCTGACTTTCGTCGTCGACGCCTTCACCAACATGGAGGAATTCGTCGCCCACGCCGCCGAGGCGGGGGGGCTTTGGAAGGTTCTCGGGAAGTACTACGGCTACCGGCTGATCTCGTTCTTCGACGCCACGAGCGGGATCATCTCACTGGCCAGCGCCATGTTCGCCCTCTCCTGGCTGGAGCGGCACAACGAACTGACCGCCCTGCTTGCCGCCGGGATCACCCGGTGGCGGATTGCACGGGGCTCGATCATCTTCGCGGCGGTCGTGGCGATCATCGCGGGCGCCAACCGCGAATTCGTGCTCCCGCGGATCCGCGACGCCTTTTCGCGGAACGCCCAGGATCTCAAGGGGGACAAGCCGCAGCCCTTCGAGGCCCGCTATGACCACGAGACCGAGATCCTCTTCCGCGGCCGTTCCGTCCAGGCCGGGCCGCGGCGCATCGAGGCGCCAAGCCTCCTCCTGCCGCAGGGCCTCTCCGAGCACGGCACGCAGATCGATGCCGCCGAGGCCTTGTGGCTGCCCGCAGATTCCCGCCACCCGGCCGGATACCTCCTCGGCGCCGTCAAGGAGCCTTCAGGAATCGACCGCCTCGCCCCCGTGGAAGCCGGGGGGAGGGTTGTGATCGAGACGCGCGCGGGTGCCGACTGGCTCGAGCCAGGACAGTGTTTCGTGGTCAGCGCCCTGGCCTTCGAGCAGCTCATCGGCTCGGCCAACTGGAGCCAATACTCATCGACGGCTGAACTCGTGCGGGCGATTGCCAACCCGAGCCTCGGGGTGGGGCCCGACATTCCCCTCCGGGTGCACTCCCGATTCATCGCTCCATTCCTTGACATGGCGCTGGCCCTGCTGGGGATCCCGCTGGTGGTGGGCCCCAATCGGCGAGGAATCTTCGTCGCCGTTGGCTTGTGCGTGGCGATGACGGTGCTCTTCTTTCTGGTGACGCTGGGCTGTCATGCCGCCGCGGCCAATTACGCCATCAGCCCATCGGTGGGAGCGTGGGCTCCCCTACTCGTCTTGGCGCCGCTGGCGGCGTGGCGGGCCCAGCCGATGTGGCAGTGAACGGCCCCGGGCCCGCCACCATGCTGCATTCCAGCCAGCCGTGCCGATGGGACGTCGTCTCCAATCGCCCAGGCGTCAGCTTCCCCCGCACCCTCCCCTTTTCGCCAAACCTTTTTTCTCGACCCGAACCCCGCTGTTGGCCGATCTCTTTCTGTAGTGGGGGAACGTGTGCTTGACGCCGCCCCCGAATCGTTCGGCAAAGGAGTGCCCTGGCCATGCGCATCAACACCACCCGATTCGGGCGCATCGACATCGACGCCGCAGACATCATCAGCTTTCCCAGCGGATTGCCTGGCCTCGAAGGCTGCCGCGAGTGGGCCCTGCTGGCGGATTCCGCAAACGACGCCCTGGGGTGGCTTCAGAGCACGAACCGCGGCGATGTCGCCCTCGCCGTGGTCAGCCCGCGGCGGTTCGTGCCCGACTACCAGGTGCGCATTCCCCGCAGCGAACTGACGCCGCTGGCGATATTCGACCTTCGGCAGGCGCAGGTCGTGGTCGTTGTCGGCAGCAACGGAAGAACCCTCACGCTCAATCTCAAAGCGCCGATCGTCATCAACCTCGAAGCCCGCACCGGCCGCCAAGTCGTTGCGAGCGGCGAACTCCCGATGCAATATGAATTGCCTTGCGCGACTCCCGGCCTCAAAAAGAGTGCATAATCAAAGTGCCGGCCGACAGTGGAATGTCGGCTCCACGACAGGATCAGGAAGGATCGACCGATGCTCGTGCTCTCCAGGCAACGTGATGAAAGCATCATGATCGGCGACAATATCGTCGTCACGATCGTGGATATTCGGGGAGACAAGGTTCGCCTCGGCATCAACGCACCTTCCGAGATTCCGGTGCACCGCCAGGAGGTCTACGAGGCCATCCAGCGGGAGAACCTTCGGGCAGCCCGTCTAGAACCGGGCGATACCGAGGGGCTCGGCAGGCTGGCTGACCGCGGCCCCACCCATGGGCCGAAGAAGCCCGGCGAAAGTCCCCGCCGGTAGGATTGCCCCTTCGCTCGCCGCGCGGCGACGGCGGCACTCGGGGCACCGTCCCGCCCCTGTCATAAGCCGGTGGGGAAATACTCTGGCTCGAGACCCGGCTTCCATTTGATGTTGCAGCCAAGACTCGGCCGCTGGTCTTCAGCCGGCCGTTGGCCGGCCACGAGGGCGTCGAGGGCGGTGCGGAGGTCGACACCGGTCACCGGCACCCCGTTCCCCGGCCGACTCGGGTCGAGTTGGCCCCGGTAGGCGAGCGTCCGGTCGGCATCAAAGACGAAGAAATCGGGGGTGCAGGCGGCACGGTACGCCTGCGCCACCTCCTGAGTTTCGTCGTAGAGGTATGGAAACGGGTATCCCCGCAGTTCCGCCTCGTGGACCATCTGCTCAGGAGAGTCGGCAGGATGGGAGGAGACGTCGTTGGAATTGATCGCCACGAATCCAATGCCGCGGGCGATGTAGTCGCGCCCCAGCACCGCCAACTGATCGGCGACGTGCTTCACGAACGGGCAGTGGTTGCAGATGAACATGACGACAGTCCCACGCGATCCGGCGACGTCGTCGAGTCCCAGCATGCTGCCATCGACGTTCGGGAGGAGGAACCGCGGTGCGGCGGTGCCCAAGGAAAGCATGGTGCTCGGTGTACGAACCATCGGGGAAGGCTCCTGAAGCGGACACGAATCGCGGCGCCGTGGCCGCGGGGTGGAATCGGGGAAGGTCAGCGGCAGCGGAAAACCCGGCGGGCGTTGGCGGTGGTGGCCGCAGCCAAAGCGCCGAGCGACTCGCCGCGGGCCAGCGCCAGGCAGCGGGCGGTGTGAACGACGTTGGCCGGCTCGTTCCGTTTGCCTCGGAGTGGTTCCGGAGAGAGGAACGGGCTGTCGGTCTCCACAAGAAGCCGGTCGGAAGGAACGGTGGCAGCCACCTCACGGAGCATTGCGGACGAGCGAAAAGTGACCATCCCCGCAAATCCCAGGTGACAGCCGAGGTCAATCGCCTCCGCGGCCTCCAAGGCACTCCCGGTGAAGGCGTGAAGAATCGCCATCAGCGGCCCCCGGCCCACGGCCTCGCGGATCATGCCGAGCACATCGCCAATGCTCTCCCTGGTGTGAATGACGAGCGGAAGGGAGAGCCTCTGCGCCAGACGCACGTGCCGGTCGAACCACTCCCGCTGTTCGTCCCGCGGGGCATGGTCGCGGTACCAGTCGAGCCCGGTTTCGCCGATCGCAGCCACCCGCCCAGCCTCGGCAAGCGTCACAATCCGATCCCACTCCCCCGGAGCGACCTCGTGGACGTCGTTGGGATGGATCCCTGCGGCAGCCACCAGCCCCGGCTCACGGCCGGCGAGATCGGCAGCCGCTTCACTGTCTGCAGCTCGCGTGCCGATCACCGCCATGCCCGTCACACCCGCCGTCCTGGCCCGGGCGACCACCTCGGGCACCTCTCCGAGATACCGCATCGGATCGAGATGGCAATGGCTGTCGAAGAAATCCATGCCTGTCCACCGGGCTCGTGGGGCTGCTCGTCACTTCGTGGCCGCGGGAGAGGAGCCCGCCGGCCCGGCGATTCGTTGGGCGAGTTCATCGAGCGCGTCACCATGCTGAAGCGTGGCCTCGCGGGCCTCGCGGGCCAGACCGATCTCATCGGCGTCTGAACCGGCGTCGATGAGCCGGTCGAGTTGGGACACCTGCCGATGGAGTCCTTCGAGCACCCGCGGCAAGAGAGCCCCGAGATCGGCATCGTGCGTCGCGGTGAAATGGATCGGGTAAGCGGGGCGGGGGGCGATCCCGCCCCGCTCAACGAGCAGCCGACCAGCACGGTCGGAAATGCTCTGCTGATCATTGACCAGATCGACCAGCGCGAGCTTGATCGCCTCCGCACCGGGAAACGTCCACACGCTGGCGGCAACGAGATAGGAGTGGAGTGACGAGCCGAGCGTGTCGATCAGGTCGGTGAGTGTCGTCGCCATGGAGGACGCCTTGTGACGGGGAACGAAAGGCCCGGACGGACAGCCTGTCGATCAGGAGCGAATCAGGAGGCGAACGCGCCCGCGAACCGCGCGAAGGCGTAGAGCCCCGACCAGAAGATGCCCAGCGATACCACGGGAACCACGAGCGCCGTGATCAGAGCCCCGGGGATCGACACCAACGGGAACGCCTCGGCGGTCCGCTCCGCGGGCGGCGGATCGAAAGTCATCACCTTGAGGACACGGAGGTAATAGAAAAGACTGATCACCGTATTCAGGCCGCCGATCACCAGGAGCACGAGCATCAATGGCCGCTCAGCAGAGAGGGTGATCGCCTCGACGATCGAGGAGAAGACGAGGAATTTGGAAACGAACCCCGCCAGCGGCGGCAGGCCGATGAGGCTCACGAGCACCACGCCGGTGGCCACCACGAGACCGGGGTTCGTCCGGATCAGCCCGGCATAGGAGGCGATCTCTTCGCTACGGAGAGCGTTCCGCAGGAGCGCCACGATCGCGAACGCGGCAAGGTTCATGAATACATAGGTACCGAGGTAGAAGCAAACCGCAGCCACAGCCGAGCGGGACGCACTGGCATCGCGCCCGGCGAGCGCCACCGCGGCGGCGACACCCATCATCAGGTAGCCGGCATGGGCGATGGTCGAGTAGGCGAGCAGCCGCTTCATGTTGGTCTGGCCGTAGGCCGCCAGATTCCCCAACGTGCAGGTGAGCACCGCCAGCAGTGCCACAATCCCCACGATGAAGTGACGGGTTTCACCGAGGGCTGCCAACTCGGCCGCATGGGGGGCGGAGAATCCGGGGACGCCCAGACCAAAAGCGACCCGAAGCAGGAGCGCGACGGCGGCTGCCTTGCTGGCCACCGAAAGGAAGGCTCCCACCTCTGCGGCGGCGCCGGCAAACACGTCCGGGCACCAGAAATGGAACGGCACGGCCGAGAGCTTGAACGCCAGCCCGGCCGTCATCATCAACCCACCGATCGCCAGCGCCATGGCCGTGCCCCCCGGCATCAGCCCCACTTCCAGCGCCGACAGTTGCCGGGCCATCGTCGGCAGATGGCAGGTGCCGAGCACCCCGGCAAGAAGGCTCAAGCCATAGAGCATGATGCCCGCGGCGCCGGCTCCATAGACGGCATACTTGAGCGCCGCCTCGGAACTCGCCTTCCGTCCTTTGAGGAGGCCGGCGAGCGCGTACGACGGGACACTCGCCATCTCCACCGCCATGAACACCATGAGGAGATGGTTGGCCGATGCCATCAGGCACATGCCCAACGTCGCCCCGAGGACAAGCGTGTAGAAATCAGCACCATCCTCACGGTCGGGAATTCCCGACACCTTCGTGAACAGGATGAAGAGCACGAGAAACCCGGCAAGGAGCAGCCGGATGTATGCGGTGAGCGAATCGAACGCCAACAGGCCACCAAACAACTCATGGCGCCCGGCGAGCAGATCCCCGCCGGCCACCCAGGCGCCGTTGTGGAGTGTGCGGGCGTCATCCATGGCGAAGAAGAGGGCGAACAGCACCCCGCCCAGTGCGACGAACGCCGAATCGAGCAGCCGTGCGACCGGAATCATCCTGCACAGCAGCAGCAGGACGATCGTTCCAGCCAGAGCCAATTCCGGCCTGAACAGCGGCAGCGACACGGCCAGCGTGTCGTGGAGCGTGGCGGAAAGGAGGGAACCGAGATTGTGGTCAGGATTCACCGGTCGCCCCCCAGGGAGAACGGATTGGAGGAGGCCTGGCTTTCGACGGTCACGGGGATCGCCACGGCCGGAACGATGGTCGCCCTCCCCCCCCTGTCATGGACCGTACGGGTCCAATCAGCAAGTGTCTCCACCTGCTTGTTCACCGTCGGCGTGATGTAGTTGAAGATCAACTGGGGAGCGACCCCGAAGACGATCGCGAGGACTACCAGCGGAATGGCGATCGCGAGTTCGCGGCGGGTCATGGGGGTGAGGTGATCACCATGGGGCCCCTTGTACTCCGCCCCAAGGTAGACGCGCTGGATCGCCCAGAGGATGTAGGCGGCTGTAAGGATCACCGTGAATGCCGAGCAGACGGCCAGTACGCGACTGTAGTTCCAACTCGAAAGGGTGACGAGCACCTCGCCGATGAAACCGCACAGACCAGGCAAACCGAGGCCAGCGAAGAAGATCGCCACGGCCAGGGAGGCATAGAGCGGCATGCGATTGAAGATGCCGCCGAACTCCTCGAGGTTGCGGTGATGGACGCGATCGTAGAGCACCCCCACCATGAAGAACATGCCGGCCGAACTGATGCCATGGGCGAGCATCTGGAACATCGCCCCATTCACTCCTTGAGCCCACGCATCCCACTGGTAACCGTGGTCAGAGACAGCGCTCCACACGCCCAAGCCGAGCATGACGTATCCCATGTGGCTCACCGAACTGTAGGCCACCATCCGCTTGAAGTCCTTCTGTGCCAGTGCGGCGAAGGCCCCATACACCATCGACAAGACCCCCAAACCGCACACGAGCCACGCCAACGAAAGCCCTGCTCCCGGGCAGATCGGGTAACAGATGCGGAGGATGCCGTAGCCGCCGAGTTTCAGCAGCACGCCCGCCAAGATCATCGAGATCGGCGTGGGAGCCTCGACGTGGGCGTCAGGCAGCCAGGTGTGAACCGGAAACACCGGCACCTTGATGATGAACCCGATGAGCAGGAGGAGAAACGCCCACGTCTCGAGCTTCATGCCCCAGAAGGCGTTGGCGGCGGCGGCGAACGGAGAATCGGCCGACTGGCCGATCTGGGCCAGGGTGAGGATGTTGAAGGTATGGATCGGCGTGGGATGCGAGTGCACTTTCGTCAGCGCCTCCGCCCTCTCGGCACCCTCAAGCAGTGGGCTGACAAAGTGACTCGCCAGAAGCTGGTCGTCGGAAAGCGTGCGTACATCGCTGGCGAAGTACAGCATGAGGATCGCCAGCAGCATCAGCACGCTTCCAAAGAGCGTATAGAGGAAGAACTTGATGGCGGCGTATTCACGACGCGGGCCGCCCCAGATGCCGATGAGGAAATACATCGGCAACAGCATCACCTCCCAGAAGACGTAGAAGAGGAAGAAGTCGAGCGACACGAAGACGCCGATCATGCCCGTCTCGAGGAGCAGGAAAAGGATCCAGTAGGCGCGGACATGCTTCTCGATCGGCCAGCTCGCAGCAGCGGCAAGCACCGAGAGAAACGTGGTGAGGAGCACGAGCGGCATGCTGATTCCGTCGACACCGAGCAGGTACTCGATGTTGAACGCACGGATCCAGGGCTGCTTGACGACATCCTGCATGTCCTTCAGCCCCGGCACGAACTGCCCGGCACCCGGAGAGCCGAAGATCGTCGGCACGGCCATCCAGAGCGAGAGCACAAAGACCACGACAGTGGCGGCCAATCCGATCCAGCGGATGGTCTCATCCTTGCCCCGGGGGATCA
>CANGIH010000055.1 GCA_947453875.1 Planctomycetaceae bacterium
ACGACATGGAGCGGTTGTTGACCCGCAACCGGATCTTCGTCGACCGGACCAAGGGCGTCGGGGTGCTGACACGGGAGGAGGCGATCAACCGCGGCGCCACCGGACCGGTCGCACGGGCCAGCGGTGTCACCCGCGATCTCCGCAAAGACGAGCCCTACCTCGCCTACGCCGACTACGACTTCCAGGTCTGCTGTGCCGCCGCCGGCGACTGCTACGCCCGGTATCTCGTCCGCATGCAGGAAATGCGGGAGAGCCTAAAGATCCTCGCTCAGGCGATGGAGAACATCCCTGCCGGCGAGGTCAACGTCGGCATGGACCAGCGCGTCGCACGGCCGTCGAAGCAGCAGGTCTACTCGACGATCGAGGGGACGATCGCCCATTTCGAACTGTCGATGAGCAACCGGAGCTTCGAGGTCCCGCACGAAGAAACCTACGCCGCGATTGAGGCCCCCAACGGCGAACTCGGCTTCTACATCGTGGGCGACGGTGACGACACTGCCTACCGGGCACGTTGTCGCCCGCCGTCGGTGCTCCACTTCTCGCTCTTCCCCCAGCTGATCCGCGGGCACACCCTCTCCGACGTCGTGGCCGTGCTCGGTAGCCTCAACATCATCGCCGCCGAACTCGATCGCTGATCCCGGCCCCGCGTCCACCGTCTCCCCCGCATGCCATCCCCATGACCACCACGCAGCGAACCCTGACCCCCGAGATGGTTGCGAAGATCGAGGCGCTCGCGCCCCGTTATCCAAACCGGCGTGCCCTCACCCTTCCGGCTCTCCATATCGTCAACGACGCGCTGCGCTACGTGCCGCTCGAGGCGGTGGTGGAGGTCGCCGAACTCCTCGGCCTGGCCCCGGCCGAGGTCCAGGACACGCTCTCCTTCTATCAGTTCTTCCCGCAGGACAAGCCGTCGGGCGAGACCCGCGCCTGGGTCTGCCGCTCGGTGTCATGCGCGCTGCGCGGTGGCGAGGAGGTCCTCGAGCAGATCTGCCATGCCGCCGGGATCGCCCCCTACGGCACCACCGCCGATGGCAGCCTGACGGTCGAACCGGCCGAATGTCTCGGGGCCTGCGACTTCGCCCCCTGCATGCTCGCCGGCAAGACGCTCCACAAGAATCTCACCAAGGAATCGGCCGAGGCATTCGTCCGCGAAGCCCGGGCCCGGGCCACGAAGAGGTCCTGACCGGCCCTCTCCATCCCATCCCACTTCATCCCCTTCCATCCCGTCCACGCCCACTTCCAGACGCCCCCGCCCATGGCCAACTTCCAGCCGGTCCTCCTCGAAGCCGTCGGCGTGCCCGGCGGCCACACGTTGAAGAGCTACCGTGAGCGGGGCGGATACGCGCCGCTCGAGAGGATGCTCAAGGAGAAGCAGCCGGCCGAGGTCACGGAACTGGTCAAGGCCTCCGGATTGCGTGGGCGCGGCGGCGCCGGGTTTCCCACGGGGCTCAAGTGGACGTTCCTCCCCAAGGACCACCCCGGGCCGATCTATCTCTGCATCAACGCCGACGAGAGTGAACCGGGCACGTTCAACAACCGGATCCTCATGGAGGACGACCCGCATCAGGTGATCGAGGGAATCATCCTCTCGGCCTACGCCACCCGGGCCACCACCGCGTACCTCTACCTCCGCTACGAATACCCGCAGTGTTGGGACCGCCTCCAGAGCGCCATCGACGAGGCCTACGCCGCCGGTCTCCTCGGCAAGGACATCCAGGGAAGCGGTTTCTCGCTCGACCTCTACCTCCACCGCGGCGCGGCTGCGTACATCTGCGGCGAGGAGACCGGCCTCATCGAGAGCCTCGAAGGGAAACGGGCCTGGCCGCGCATCAAGCCCCCATTCCCGGCAATCGAGGGGCTGTTCCGCAAGCCGACGGTCGTCAACAACATCGAGACGATGGCCTGCGTCGCCCAGATCGCCCGCCGTGGCGTCGATTGGTTCCGCTCGATCGGCGTCCCTGCAGACCCGAACAATCCCCGCGATCCGGGCAGCTACGGCCCGAAGCTCTACTGCCTCTCCGGCCACGTCGAACGCCCCGGCTGCTACGAGGCGCCGCTTGGCATCACCGCCCGGCAACTTATCGACGGGCATGGTGGTGGCGTGTGGAAGGGACGGAAGGCCAAGGCGGTGATCCCCGGAGGGATCTCGATGGGATTGCTGACCGAGGCGGAGCTCGACACTCCGCTCGACTTCGCCGGCCCGGGGAAGGTCGGCTGCCTCGGTCTCGGCACAGCGGCGGTGGTGGTGATCGACGAGACCGTGAGCATCGTCGACTTTCTCCACAACTCCTGCCGATTCTTCGCCCACGAGTCGTGCGGCCAGTGCACCCCCTGCCGCGAAGGCACGGCGTGGTCGCTGCGGATGCTTGAGCGGATCCGCGCCGGCAAGGGCCGCCTCAAAGACCTCGAACTCCTCGCCGAGATCGGAAACACGATGGGCATGATGCCCGGTTCGACGATCTGCGGCCTCGCCGATGGTGCCGCCTGGCCGATCAAGAACGCGATCAAGAAGTTCCGCGGCGAATTCGAGGAGTACATCAAGCGGACGAACCCGTCGGGCTGGATGGTCACCGACCCCGTCCCGGCCCTGCCGATCGTCGGAGCCCACTGAACCCTAGAGTCCCCATGGCCACAGTCATCGTCGACGGAAAAGAAATCGAGATCGGCGCCCACGAGCGGCTCAATTGCATCGAGGCCGCGCGCCGTGCGGGCGTGGAGATCCCCCACTACTGCTGGCACCCCGGGCTGTCGGTGGTGGCCAGTTGCCGGATGTGCCTCGTCGAGACCGGCACGCGTGATGCGGCCACCGGCAAGATCACGATGATGCCCAAGCTCGTCCCGGGCTGCCAGACGCCTGCCAAGGACGGCACCGTGATCGTCACCGACACGGCGCTGGTCAAGGACAGCCGGGCCCGTGTCGAGGAGTCGCTCCTCATCGATCACCCGATCGACTGCTCGATCTGCGACAAGGCGGGGGAGTGCCTCCTCCAGGACTATCACTTCGAGCATGGCCAGACGGAGCGCCGCACCGATCTGCAGCCGTTCCACAGCAGGCGGCGCGACGTCGGGCCGACCGTCACGCTATTCGTCGACCGCTGCATCATGTGCACCCGTTGCGTGAGGTTCACACGGGAGGTGTCGGGGACGAGCGAGCTGATGGTCATCAACCGCGGCTCCAAGGAAGAGATCTCGGTCTTTCCGGGATTCCCCCTCGACAACAAGCTCTCCGGCAACGTCGTCGACCTCTGCCCGGTCGGCGCGCTCGGCGACAAGGATTTCCTCTACCAGCAGCGGGTGTGGTTCCTGAAGCGTGAGTCGAACGTCTGCGGCGGCTGCTCGGCGGGCTGCTCGATCGTCACCGAACACAACCAGGACACCGTCTACCGGCTCAAGCCCCGCGAGAATCCGCACGTCAACAAGTGGTGGATGTGCGACGAGGGCCGCTACGGCTGGCATCACCTCCACTCGCCGGATCGCCTCCTCTCGGCAGGCAGGTTGGTGTCGTCGGGCGAGGATCGAGAGACGGTCGAATGGTCGGTGGTCGTGACACGGCTCCGCGAGGAACTCGCCGCCGCCGGCCGACTGGCCGTCGCGATCTCTCCGATGCTCACGCTCGAGGAAGCGTGGATGCTGTGTGCGGCCGCCCGTTCGATCGACCCGCAGGCCGGCCTGTTCCTCGGCCATGTCCCCACTTCCGGCGGCGACGAGTCGTTCCCGGGCGGCTTCACGATCCGCGCCGAGAAGTGCCCCAACCGGCGGGGTATCGAGGCGATCATCGGCCTTTTCGAACCGGCTGTCCGCGGCTGGGACGATCTCGTGCGGGCCGTGGCCGCCTCCGAATACGACGCCGCCTGGATCACGGCAGCCTATCCCCACGCCTGGATCGATGATGTCACCGCGGCGCCGTTCGGGCGTCTGCGCAGTCTCGTCGTCCAGGATCTTTTCGAGTCGCCGCTGTCGAAGCTCGCCACCTGGCGGCTGCCCGCGGCGGGCTTCGCCGAGCGCTCCGGCACGTGGGTGAATGTCGCCCACCGGGCCCAGACATTCACCGCGGCGGTCCGTCCTCCGGCGGGGGTGTGGCCCGAGGGGCGGCTGTTCTGGAACATGCTCGGCCGCCGCGGCCTCTACGATCCGAACGCCGTCCGCCGCCAGATCGCCGATTCGTCGGTGTCGCTCGCCGCGATCGGTGGCGACATGCCCGCGCATGGTGTCGATCTCCGTGTCGACCAGCTTGCCTCCACCTGACCTGCGATCCATTCCATCCCTGCCAAGCCCCCGCCCCACGCCCCGTCCGAATCGAGCCCATGAACCTCCTCCCTTCACCGGCCATCATCGCGGCGCTCGTCAAGATCGGCCTGCTCGTCGGCGGGCTGATGACGGCGGCTGCCTACCTCGTCCTCCTGGAACGCTGGATCGCCGCCTGGGTGCAGGACAGGCGCGGCCCCAACCGCGTCGGCATTCCGCTCACGAAGATCCGCCTCTTCGGTCTGGGCCAACCGCTCGCCGACGGGCTGAAGATCATCCTCAAGGAGGACTTCACCCCGAGTCATGTCGACAAGGTGCTCTACAACGCCGCGCCGCTGGTGATCCTCGCCGCGTCGCTGGCGATCTTCGCCGCCATCCCCTTCGGCAGCGTCCTTCCGCCGCTGGGAATTCCAGGTCTCCCCGACCCGGTGCCCTTCCTCGTCGCCCCCGGCCTCGATGTCGGCGTGCTCTGGGTGTTCGCCCTCTCGAGCATCGCCGTCTATGGCGTGCTCCTCGGGGGATGGGCAAGCAACAACAAGTACGGCTTCCTCGGCGGGCTGCGGAGCAGCGCCCAACTCGTGGCCTACGAGATCCCGCTCGGCCTGGGCCTCCTCGGCGTCGTGCTGGCCTCCGGCAGCCTCCGCCTCGACACGATCATGAACGCTCAGGCTGAGTCCGGGGTCTGGTACGCCTTCGCACAACCGCTGGGCTTCATCGTCTTCATGGTGGCGAGCTTCGCCGAGGCGGCCCGCCTGCCGTTCGATCTCCCCGAGGCCGAGCAGGAACTGGTGGGGGGTTACCACACTGAGTATTCGGGGATCAAGTTGCTGCTGTTCCTGGTGTCCGAATTTCTCCACATGATCACCGCCGCCTTCCTGATCGTGATCATGTTCCTCGGCGGCTGGCACCTGTGGGGCGTCACGGGGGCGGAACAGGACATCGGGTGGATCCAGGCCCTGCTTCGTTTCGGCATCCTCTCCGCGAAGATCCTCGCCGTCATCGTGTTCTTCATGCTCGTCCGCTGGAGCTGGCCACGGTTCCGCTTCGACCAGTTGATGAACCTCGCCTGGAAGGTGATGCTCCCGCTCGGGCTTGTGAACCTGGTGACGGTCGCGGCCGTGGAGGAATTCCGTCCGCAGCTGGTCGCCGCGCTCGGGCCGGGGCTGGCGAAGACCGTGGCGATCCTCATCCCATGGGTGGCCTGCATCGCAGGCTGGATTGTCTCCGGCGTCTTCACCCCCTCGGGCACCGACAACACCCCGATCCTCACGCACGACCCGCTCGACATCGAGCGGGAGCTGGCCGATCACGAGCGCCGTGAACGGGCGCTGCACGACGACTCCACGACGGAACTGGCAGGCAGCCGATGAAACCCACCGATCCGGCCATCACATGGCTCGAAGAGAAGCCCCTCGGGCTCACCGAGCGACTCTACCTCCCCCTCTTTCTCCAGGGGCTGTCGATCACCGCGCGCCACATGGTGAGCCGCAAGGTGACGGTCAACTATCCCGAGGTCCGTCCCACCGTCGGCAACCCGCTCATTTACCGTGGCGTCCACCGGCTCAATCGTGACGATGCCGGCCGGGTGAAGTGCGTGGCCTGCTTCCTCTGCGCCACCGCCTGCCCCGCCCACTGCATCGACATCGTCGCCACCGAGAGCCCGTGGCCCGATCGCGAGAAGTATCCAGAGAGCTTCACGATCGACGAGCTCCGTTGCATCTTCTGCGGGATGTGCGAGGAAGCCTGCCCGGTCGATGCTATCGAATTGACGAGTCTCCTCGACCTCACCGGGAAGAGCCGCGAGGAGATGGTGTTCGACAAGGAGAAGCTGCTGAGCGTCTACGACATGACGAAGGACGCCGAACCGATGAAGTCGAAGACGCTCGCCTCCGAGGGGATGGCCACCTTCGATCACGCGCCCGGGCATGGTGCCGCGGCAGGAGGCCACCACTGATGGACCCTGTCTCCACGACGCCGGTGGCGCAGTCGGGAATGCTCCTCGCCGGGAGCATCGCGGCCCTCGCGTCGGCCCTCTGGCTCCTCCTCCCCAAGGCGAGCGACACGATCGCCTCCCGGCGGGTGGGGGCTCTCCTCGGTGCACTGGCGCTGGCCGGATTCGCCGCCACCGGCCGGAGCCTCGGTTGCGTCGGTGAGGATGCCGTGTTCCTCACGGTGGCGGCGGTCGCGGTCGTCTCCGGACTGGCGACGATCGTCACCCGCTCGCCGGTCTACGCGGCGATCTGGTTCGCGATGGCTTTGGCGGGGGTCTCGGGCGTGCTCCTGGTGCTCGGGGCGCAGTTCCTCGGGGTGGCCACGATCGTGGTCTACGCCGGGGCGATCCTCGTCATGTTTCTCTTCGTCCTCATGCTCGCCCAACCGTCGGGCATGGCCTCCTATGACAGGGTCTCGAGCGAGCCGATGCTCGCCGCCGCTGCGGGGGCCGTGCTCCTCGGGCTGCTGACACTCTCGATCGGCCGCCTTTCGGCCGCCGAGCCGGCCGCGTGCTGCCGGATGCCGTCACGCGTCGAGGCCGCCGCGGCCGCCGCCACGGGGACAGTGCCCGAAGCCTCTCCTCTCCCGGCTGAGTCGGGCGGGAACGAGGTCGCCCACCTCGGGGCTCAACTCTTCGGCCGCCATCTGTTTGCCGTCGAGGTCGCCGGCGTGCTGCTGCTGGTGGCGCTCGTCGGTGCGATCGCCGTCGTCTCCCGGGGCGAGGCCACCGAAGCCGACCACCGGAGGGAAGACCGATGATCCCCGCCACGCTTCTTACCAACGCCCTTCTCGTGGGGGCTGTCCTGTTCTGCCTCGGCCTGGTGGGGATCCTCACCCGCCGCAACCTGATCGTGATGTTCCTCTCCGCGGAACTCATGCTTCAGGGGGTGTCGGTGACCCTCGTTGCCTGGAGCCGTTATCACGGCGACTGGGGCGGGCAGGTGCTTGTCGTGTTCGTGCTCACCGTGGCAGCCTGCGAGGCGGCCGTGGCACTGGTGCTCGTCCTCCAGGCATTCGCCCGCACCGGTCGGCTCGACGCAGCCGCATGGCAAAGCCTGCGTGAGGACAATCTCCCCCGCGCCATCGACCGCGAACTGCCGGCCGGCGACTCTGTCGTCCCGACTTGGCCGCGTCTCACCCCGGCCGGCGTCCGGCCCGAGGCCGATGCCTCGCAGTCCCTCGAACGCGACCACGTCTGACCGAGTCTCCGGCCCGGTCCGGCCGGCCCACCATCCCGGTTCCCCCATCCGATCGCTCACATGACGTTTTCAGCCTCCGACCTGCTGGTGCTCATTCCCCTCCTGCCGCTGCTCGGCGCGATCTGCACCGTGCTCCTCGGCCGGCGGCTCGGGGCCCGTGCCCACCTCCCTGCGGTGGTCGGCATCGGTGCCGCGGCGATCGTGGCCGCCATCCTCCTCGGCGGCACCGCCACGGACGTCGCCAGCGGCGGGCATGGCGCCGCCCCGCGTCCGGTGGAGATGATCACCACGCTGTGGCGCTGGGCTACCGTCGAAAATGCCCAAGCAGCGATCCCGAGCGATGGCCCGGGCGCGGCGGCGATCCTGGGAGGCGACTCCGCCGCGTCGCTGGTCGTGCCGGTCGCGCTGCGTCTGGATCCGCTGACCGCCACGCTCCTCACGATCATCACCGGCGTCGGCCTGCTCGTGGCCATCTACTCGATCGGGTACATGCACGACGACCCGGGATACCCACGATTCTTCGCTCTGGTGGCGATGTTCGTGTTCTCGATGTCGATGCTCGTGGCCGCGAGCAACTTCCTCCTCGTCTATGTCTTCTGGGAGGCGGTCGGAGCCTGCAGCTACCTGCTGATCGGGTTTTGGTATACGAAGCCCGAGGCGGCACGGGCGGCGAAGAAGGCTTTCCTCGTCAACCGCGTCGGTGACTTCGGTTTGGCGATCGCCACCTTTCTGCTCTGGATGACCTACGGCACGCTCGACTTCCACGACACGCTCGCCGCCGACGGAACCATCCTGCCCGGCATTCTCGGCCAGACCCGCCTGGCCGATGCGTCGGGCTACGTTGGCGGCGCGGTGGGGACGGCGATCTGCCTGCTGATGCTCCTGGCGGCCTGCGGCAAGAGCGCCCAGTTGCCGCTCCACGTCTGGCTACCAGACGCAATGGAGGGCCCGACGCCTGCCAGTGCCCTGATCCATGCGGCGACGATGGTCACCGCCGGGATCTACCTGATCACCCGCTCGGCTCCCCTTTTCGTCGCCTGCCCCGGGGCGCTGACGATGGTCTCGATCGTCGGGGCCACGACAGCCCTCGTCGCCGCGCTCATCGCCACCGTGCAGAACGACCTCAAGCGGGTCCTCGCCTATTCCACGATCAGCCAGCTCGGTTACATGTTCGCGGCTCTCGGCACCGGCACGATGCTCGGCTTCACTGCGGCGATCTTCCACCTCGTCACCCACGCTTTCTTCAAGGCGCTCCTCTTCCTCGGTGCCGGATCGGTGATGCATGCGATGGGGGGAGTGATCGACATGCGCCGCTTCGGGGGCTTGCGTCAGGTGATGCCGGTCACCGCGGCGACGTTCCTCGTGGGCGCCTGTGCCCTCGCCGGCGTCGCCCCGTTCGCCGGCTTTTTCAGCAAGGATGAGATCCTTGCCGCCCTGCATTCCAAGGCCCATCCCGCCGCCCACGGCGCCGACCACGCCGAGGCCCGAGTTGCTGCGGCCCCCCCCACGGCCGGCGCCATCCGACCTTCGGCGGCGCAGGTGCACACCCGGGGCCAACTGTTCCAGACCGTATCCCGCCGATCCGATTCGGGCGCACATGGGGCCGCGGCGGACCCGGTCGGCCTCGACGCCCTCGATCATCCGTCGACATGGAAGGTGCTCTTCTGGATGTCGCTGCTGACCGCCGGCCTGACCGCCTTCTACACCTTCCGTGCAGTCTTCATGACCTTCACCGGCCCGGTACGCATTCCAAAGGAGGCCGGTCATCATGCCCACGAATCGCCACGCGTGATGACGGCTCCGCTGGTGGTGCTCGCCATCCTCTCGGCCTTCGCGGGCTGGGTGCTGTTTGCCACCGATGCGCTGGCCCACTTCCTTTCGGCCACCCCATCCCTGACCGCCCCTGCCGTGGCACGCACCGCCGTGCCCCATGTCTTCCATCTCGATCTGGCGATCCAGGGGACCCTCGCCGCCGCGATCGGCATCGCCATCGCCGCGATCGGGCACCTCGGCCGGCGGAGCGATTCGCCGCAGTTCGAGCGCTATCTCGGCCCGGTGGGGACGCTGTTCGCCAACAAGTTCTACTTCGATGCGCTCTACAAGGCCCTGATCGTCAAACCGCTCGAGGCGGTTGCGCTCCTCTCCGCGTTCATCGATCGCACCATCGTCGACGGCACCGTCGATGCGATCGGCCGGGTCCCCTTCGCGTGGGGCGCGGCTGTGAGGCGCATGCAGTCGGGCCTCGTCCAGCGGTACGCGTTGGCCGGGGTCGTCGGCGTCCTGGCGATCGTCCTCGCACTCGCCTGGCAACTCCGCCCTTGATGCCGATCCTGGAAAGCCCCCGCGTCGGACTTCACGACGCCGCTCCCCGAACAACCATCCGCCCATGAATCCCTTCTCTCCGGCCACCCACCTGCTGCTGGTCATCCTCACGCCGCTCGTCGGCGCCCTGGCCGCCTGGCTGCTCGGTTCACGCGGTACGTCCGCCGTGAGGCAGAGTGCCGCGGTCACGACGGTCATCACGCTGGTTGGCGCCGCCACGCTGATCCTCCGCTACCTCGCCGACCCGGAGGCCGCGAGTGGCCAGCCGTTCGCGGTGAGCAATGCCGCGTGGCTCGTCGAGGGGCCGTTCGATGTCCGTCTCTCGCTGGGCCTCGACGGCCTCTCGCTCTGGCTGTTCGGGCTGTCGGCACTGCTCTCGGTAAC
>CANGIH010000056.1 GCA_947453875.1 Planctomycetaceae bacterium
CTCACCCCCCCGTGGGGAGCGAGGCGAGATCGAGCCCGAGGCGTTTGGCCTTCTTGTACAGAGTCGTGCGGTTGATGCCGAGCGCCCGCGCCGCGGCATCGCGTCGCCAGGCGTGACGCTGGAGCGCCTCGAGGATCAGCCGCCGTTCGGGGATCTCGAGCGACCTGCGCAGTTCCCACTCGGCAGACGCCTGGTCGAGCGGTGCCTGTGGTCGCACCGCCCCTGCGGCCACCACCGCCGGTGGAAGGTCGGCCACATCGACCATGTTGCCCATGCCGAGGTAGACGCCCCGCTCCACCGCATGCTCGAGTTCGCGGACGTTTCCCGGCCAGTCGTGCGCCACCAGGGCCGCCAACGCCGCGGGGGTGAATCCCTCCACCGGCCGTCCGGCCCTCGCCACCGCGCGGCGGAGGAAGTGGGCCGCGAGGAGCGGGATGTCGGAGCGACGGTTGCGCAGCGCCGGCATCTCGAGCGTGACCACGTTGATCCGCCAGAAGAGGTCGGCGCGGAACCTTCCTGCCGCCACCAGTGCCGCGAGGTTCTCGTGTGTCGCCAGCACGAGACGGGCATCGACCTTCCGTGTCACCCCTCCCCCCACCGGTTCGAACTCGAGATCCTGGAGCACGCGGAGGAGCTTGACCTGAAGCCCCGGTGTGGCTGTGGCGATCTCGTCGAGGAAGATCGTGCCGCCGTCCGCCTGGGAAAACCGCCCCTCGCGGTCGGTCGTGGCACCGGTGAAGGCACCGGCGACATGCCCGAACAGTTCGCTCTCGAGCAGCGATTCCGAAAGACTGCCGCAGGCGACCTCCACGAATCTCCCATCGCGACGCCGGCTGATCGCGTGGATCTCCCGAGCCAGCAGTGATTTCCCCGTGCCGCTCTCGCCGGTGACGAGGACAGTGACCCCGGTATCGGCGATGCGCCGGGCAACATCGAGGATCCGGCGTATCTCGGGATCTTCCCCAAGAATGGGAGCCTCCCTGGCGGCTGCCTCCTCGGGGCTGCAAGGCGTCGACAGGCACGTCATCCGGTCACGGCCGGCCATCATCACGTGATCGAGGGCGTCGAGCAGCATGGCGTCGGCCGCCGGGAAGGGGAGCGTCCCATCCCAGCCCCCCCTGTCATCGGCAGTCGGAAGCACGGCGACCAGTGCCGCGCTTGCATGCCGGGAGGGGAGTCCAGCCCGGACGGAGAGCGCGCCGTCGGCGGCGGCCATGCCCACCACCACGACCGCATCAAAACGACCGCGGGGGTTGAGGCCGCGGATCTCGACGACGCTGCCGGCGGCACTGGCGTGCCAGCCCTGGGTACAGAGCCAGGCGGCGGTGGCCGACGCGGCACGGCGATCAGCATCGATCACGACCACCCGTCCCCGTTCCCGGCGTCGTTCCCCGGCACGTGGTGTGGGCTGCCCGATCGATGCATTGGCAGGCGCTGCCGGGGTGGCACAAGTGGCGGCGAGCATGGTGATTCCCGTGGGCATGAAAAGCTCCACAGGTACCTAGGTCGCCGTTTGGCGACGTCAAAGTCGCCCGATGTCGACAAGCTTGCCAAAAAGGCACATTTGGCAGGCCGCGACCGGCAGATCCGTCATGACACGCACGAGCGTCAGGCCGGATCCCCACCTCCGGCGGACAGAGCGCCATTCCATCGCCCCCGCCCCCGGCGGCGGTCAGTCGCGACCGGCAGGGTGATCGCCCGGGGTCGATTCGGCGTGATGGCCCTCGCCGATGCCGACGGCGTCGACGATCCGATCGGCAGCGGGGCCGAAGATCAGTTCCTTGTTCTCAAACAACGCCTCAGGATCCTGATCGAGCATCTTCATGCGCCGTTTGCGGAACCAGAAGAAGGCCACCACGGCCAGGAAAGCCAGCGAGATGGCAGCCAGGGTCAACCCCCGTTCGGCCGAGCGGATCAGGCCGGTGATCCGGTCTCCAAACGCGTAGGAGAGACCGAAAAATCCCCCGATCACCACCGACGCACACAGCAGGTCGGCCAGGAGGAACCAGCGGTACTTCACCTTGAGCATGCCGGCGGTGAGGTAGAACGGGCTCCGCAGCCCGACGAGAAACCTGGCCACGAAGAACGCCTTGATTCCGTGGCGATTGATGAGGTCCTCGATCGTTTTCTCGCGCTCGGGAGTGAGAAATCCCGACCACCAGGGGTGGTCGCGGAGAATCTTGGCACCGAAAAACCGCCCCACGGCATACATCAGGCTGTCGCCGAGCACGGCGCCGAGCAGGCAGGCGGGGAGGGCGTAATACCACTGCAATCCGCCGGCCCGGCTGGCAACGCCCGCCGCCACGATGGGCACCTCTTCAGGGACCGGGAGCCCGATTCCCGTCAGCGTCAGGAAGAACACGATGCCGAGGTAGGAACCCCGCTCGAACCATTCGATCATGTTCAGGTCGGTCGGGAGTCCTGGGCACGGAAGGACGACGCCCTGCCAGTGTACCCCAGGATCGCCATTGCGGCAGGGTAGACACTTGCCGCAGCGTGGCACAAAGCCCCGGAAAACCGGCAGTCCCCCCGGAACAACCGCATGCCGGGCCGATTTCGGGCCATCGGTCTGCCTGTTCCAGGCCGATCCACGCCCCCGGTCGATCCGTTTCCGGCAGGAAGCGCATCACATCACCCGCACCAACTCCACCCCCTCGGCATCCTCGAGGGAGAATAGGTCTGGTTCGATGTTCGCCAAGAGCACCCGGACACTCGAGGCGTTGCGGGAGGGGACGACCAGCACCGCGGCATGGTCACTGCCGGCCGGTGCAATCCGCTCGAGCCCCGCAGGGCCGAGGACATAGAGGGCGGTGGAAAGGGCATCGGCGTCGGCGGCCTGCGGAGCGAGCACCGTCGCCGACAGCACCCCCTCGGCAGGGACGCCGGTCCGCGGATCGAGGATGTGGCCGAGCCGTCGGCCGCGGTCGACGAAAAACTGGGTTCCCGAACCGCTGGTTCCCAGGGCCCGATCAATAAGGGTCACCGTGGCGAGGCGCCGGCCCGGCCGGAGCGGATGACGGATGCCAACCGGCCACCCCCGCCGTCCCGGAAGCGACGGCCCCTGCACCCCTGCCGCACGGACGCTGCTCGAGCCACCATGCACCAGCACGCTGCCCACCCCTGCCGCGGCAAGCGCCTCGATCACGCGATCGAGCGCCCATCCCTTGCCGATCGCACCGAGGTTGAGCTCGATTCCAGGGCGGGTGAAACGGACGAGATTGGCAGACTGGTCGATCTCAACATGCTCCATCCCCGACTCGGCGCGGGCTGCGGCCAGCATCTTGGCATCGGGGGTCCGTCCCTGGCGACGAAGAAAACCCCACGCACGAACAAGACTGCCGGCCGCCGGATCGAAGCCCCCGCCGGTCTGGATGTGGAGCTCCCGGGCATGGACAAGGAGATTCACCAGATCAGCGGCGAGCGGCTGCCACCCCTGAGCGGCGGCGGCGTTGATCCGGGCCAGATCGCTTGAATCGCGGTAGACCGTGATCCGGGCCTCGATGGCATCGATGAGATCGAGGGCCGTGAGACCGAGTTCCGTGGCGTCGGGCACTTGGCCCGCGTTGAAGATCACTTCGAACCGGCAAGCCATGGCGTCGCGACCGATGACCAGCGTATGGATGTCGGGAAGCGGTTCGGTCCCCGTCGTGTCGTCGAAATCGGGCATGGCAGGCTCGTGGAGGAATGCTTCCACGAGCCTACCAGCCGGAGTTTGGATCAGCGATTCCAGGGCCGGCCCGGCAGAGTCGACGGCCAGCTGTCATTCGTCAGCCAGACAAGCGACGTCGACACCTTGTCGAGGCCGTTGGCGGCCGACGGTTGGGCCACCGCCACGTTTGCTGCTCCGGCATCGACACTCACCCGTACTTGGCGGAAAGCTTCGTCCGCGGTCACCAGGCTCTGGTGCAGCGAAGGCTTGAAGCCAGCGGGGATCTTGCCGAGAAGCCCCTTGAGGTGGCGGCTGCCCCGAAGCCCAACGAGCGACAATTCGACGGTATCGCCGACCCGCCGCAACACCGCACGATCAAGACGGGCACCTGCCGGAAGCCGCATCGACGAAGTGACGTCCCGGGCACCGGAGGCACGCAGACCAGTGGCCGGGCCTGGAGGGCCGGCAGGCCCGACATCGCCCTTCGGTCCCGCCGCACCTTGTTTGCCGGCCGCACCAGCCGGGCCCTGTTTTCCAGGCGCGCCAGCCGCACCTTGCTTGCCAGGGGCACCCGCCGGACCGGCAGGCCCGCGATCCCCCTTCGCTCCAGCAGCACCGGCCTTGCCATCCTTCCCGTTGATCCCATCCTTGCCGGCCGCGCCCTGCTTGCCGGGCGCACCAGCCGGGCCAGCGACGCCGGGCTTGCCATCCTTCCCGTTGATCCCATTCAGGCCGTTCACGCCGTCGATGCCATCGAGGCCGGCCTTCCCCTGCGGGCCTGCTGGGCCTGCTGGACCAAGCTTGCCATCCTTCCCGGCGGGCCCCTGCAAACCAGCCTTGCCGTCGGCACCGTTACGGCCGGGGGCGCCATCTTTGCCATCGAGTCCGGGCTTCCCCTGCGGACCGGCAGGGCCAGGCTCACCGGGCTCACCACGCGGCCCGATCGGCCCGGGCTCACCCTTGGGGCCCTGCTCCCCCTTCGGTGCGGGATGGCCAGCAGCACCGGCGGCGCCAACGGCTCCAGCAACAGACCCCGCCGAGCGCCACAGGCTCAGATCGACCCACCGGGAATTGATGTCGTCCCAGATCCAGAGCCGACCCTTCGACTCCTCATACCAGGCATCGCCAAGGTCGCCGCGAGCGGGAAGTGTGCGGGAATCCTCGACGATTCCGAGGACGGCATGAACGGGCGGAATGTTGCGATTGACCACGGACAACTCCCCTGGGCAGCGTGAGCGGAGCGGGCGGCCAACAGGGCCCCCAGCCCTCCAACTCGACGCAACTTACCCAGACCTCCCGGCCGTTGCAAATTGCTCCAGGGGGGAGGTCGATCGCAGGGTTGGGGAGGAAGCATGGCCGGAATCGACCGGTCGGCTCGGGTTTTTCGCCCTGTCAGCGGGGAGCCAGGCCACGATCGAAAGCATCCTGATCGCGGCGAAAGACAGCCAGTTCCCGCTCAAACTGCTCGAGCGGGATCGTCCACACCGGCTGTTCGGAGGTGTGGGAATGGCAGTGGGAAACAAGCAAGCGGTGGAGAAATTTGAACAGGTGGCGAGGGACGCGGAGGCTGCGGAGCCCATCCACAAGACGCCGCTGATCGACGGCCGGGTCGAAGAGTTGGGCGAGCGTGGCCGGCGGACTGCCGACACTCGCCGCCTTCACCCGCTGTGAGGCGATGTCGTAGAGCGTTTCGCCGGTCCATTCCAGTGACGGCACGAGATTCTGCTTGTCGAGCCGGGCACGCTGGTTGAACTGCTCATCCTCGCGCTCAATGAAGCGGTAAAGCTCCTCCGGGAGGAGCATCTTGAAGCCGAGTCCGGGGGATTTGAGGAACTTGTTGTCGAGCATCGGCCAGACGAGGAGCCGCATCCGCTCCGCCTGCCCGTTGATGACGTGCGGCTCGTCGACCCGGTCGACGATCACCACCATCCCGGTGTAGCCGAGCGCTGACAGCACCCCCTGGAACTTGGCAAGGAGTTCGTAGCGGTCGTCGCTGCGGGCATGCTTGGGGAGCGGTTGTCCGGCGAGATCGACCTCCGGCATCCGGGCCAGCGCCTGCGTGAGTTGGCCGGTCGTGCGGTTCCCGGTGCGCATGCTGCGGACGATCCTGCTGGCGGTCCACCAAGCGCGGGCCCGTCGCCACAGCCAGGGCGCCCATGCGGCAGCCACAAGGGCCCACGGCCACCAGAGCTTCGTCCATTCGACATTGCCTCGGACGAATCCAGCCACGATCGCCCCGAGCAGGAAAGCCGTGGCTCCCATTCCCAGCCACCACGACCACGATGACTTCCAGGTCCGGTAGCCGACAATCCGACGGAGCCGTGCCCAACGCGAAGGGAATGTCTCGCCGGTTGACTGGTCGTAGCAGGCCGCCAGAAGCGCCAGATCACGGGCCTGCGGCCCCGGCAGGCGGTGCTTCTCGCGCCCGCCCCCTTCGAGGAGTTTCGAGACCAGTTGGGTCGTTCCGGTGGCCAGGATGGCGTCGATGTGATCCCACAGTTTCCAGTGGGCAAGCACCTTCTCCACCGGCCGCTTCGGGCCGACCCGGTCGACGAAGCGATCGAGGAACGGGTTGAAGTCGTCGTACAGCACCACGAACGTCTTCCGATCGGGATGATCGGCATCGTGCAGCTCGAATTGCCGCACCATCTGCAGCTTCAGCGCCGTCTTCCCCGCCCCCTTCTCGCCGAAGACGATCGCCGTGCTCGGATCGTCGGGGTTGCCGTAGATCTTGTCCCACGCCGGATGGAACGTCGACTCCAGGCAGGTGCGTTTGAAGACCGTGTCGTTCTGCGCGTCTTCCTCGGCGAACGGATTGCCTGCGATGCGGTGGTGGTCGAGGAAGTCCTGGATCTTCATGTCGGCGGACGACTCCGTGGAGGGAACCGGGGTGGGAGGAACGGGCGCGGCGAGCGCCGTCAGTTCCCCGCGGCGACGAGCCCTTCGATCATGGTGCGAAACCCTTCGGCGTACTTCTCGACCGTCTTCCCGGGCCCGTAGAACTTCAGAAAGTAGTTGCCTCGGTCGGGGGTTTCCACGATCGCCGCGAGCATCCGGTAGTCGGGGCGGTCGACCGCCTTGCCGCCGGCGAAGGGGCCGGCCGGGGCATCCTTGTAGGTCCCGATGATGTCGACGATGGTCACCTGGCACCCTGCGAGCTTGAGTTTCTTCGTGGCGGCTTTGTCCTTGGTGTCGCTGCCATCGGCTTGGCTGAACTGGCCGAACCAGCGATCGACGTTGGCCTGCACACTCCCACCGGCCCCCATCACGGTCATCCTCCCCGGCTGCAGCCCCTCGCCCTCTGATGGGATGGCGAATTCCGTCTCCACGATCGACGACTTCGGCTGCACCCGCTTCCAGCCCTCGGGGGCCGAGAGGGAGAAGCCGCCGTCGGCGATTGCGAACGCCCGGCCATCGGCGTCGGCCTGCTGGGCAAGCGCAGCCGCCGGAACCAAAATGGCGGACACGACGGCGAGGGCGAGGGCCACGAGGATGGATCGGTGGATCATCGGAAGCAGCTCCGGGGAGGGATCGGTGGATCGATGCGGCGGGACGTGCGCCGGCTTGGACGCGTCGCCAACCATCGTAGCAGCGTGGGAATCAGCCGGCAGCGGGCGGGACGAATTCGGGGAGTGGCTCAAGCGCGATCATCTCCGCCAAGCCGGCCTCGACCATCTCTTTTCCCGAGACGTAGCGGTGCGTCTTGATCCAGCGGGCGATGAGGTCGTGGGAGCTGCCAAACAGGTCGCACAGCATCCTGTCCATCTCCCCCTCGAGTTCGACGAAGTGCCGCGACCATTCAGCGGCCTCAGTGATCCCGATATGCTCCTCGCTCTGCCACTTCATGGGGTGGAAGAGGAACACGCTGAACGGCGTGACAAGGCGGCGGACGCAGGTCGCGAATGGCCAGAGGGCCGCCGAGGAGCACTCCCCGCCGACGATCCCCGTCGCCCGCACCCCGCGCAACCGCATCAGCGTGGCAAGAGCCATCGCGCAATAGGGATTGCCTCCTGGGGAGTCGAACCAGATCGTGCATTCCCCCCCCGGCGGCACGCCGAGGAGTTTGTCGGTGAGGTCGGCCTCGTTGTCGGTGAGATCGCCGACAAGGGCGATCTCGAGCGGCCCACGTTCCTCCTCCTCGTCGCCACGCCGATCGCGTGAGCGCGACTGCGGTCGCCGGCGCACGTCCCCCCCCCGGCCAGACCGCGGCACCGAGTCGCGGCCACCGATGGGTCGGGCGGTAGGGCGTCGCCCCCCGGCATCGTTCTGTCGTCGTCGGGCCATTCTCTCGATCCTTCCTGTCAGCTGCGGTAATCGCCGTGGCAGGTGTCGCACGATTTCTTCAGGTCGCCGACCGCTGCCCGGGCGGCATCGTAATCGGACTTCCGCGCCGCGTCGCGAGCCCGCACCGCGGCATCGCGCATCGCCGCCGAATACCCACGATAGGTATCGTCGTCGTGAAACTCGAATTCCCGCTGCTGGATCACCTCGCCGATGGCAGCCACGATCTCCGTCTCGCGGACGAGGGCCTCGATCTGCCTGTCGAAATCCCCCTTCGAGGCCACGACACCAGACGCGATCTGTTCCGCCGCCTCGAGCCGACTCATGAGCGCCGGCCGGCCGGCCACCTGGCTCCAGAGGAAGTCCTCGTCACGATCAGCCTTCTTGTCCGGCGAGCCACCGTCGAGGAGCGTCTCCAGATCGCCGGCACGGGCCTTGGCCTCTGCAAACGATCCATCGGTTCCCACCTTGCAGTTGAAGCCAACCCGGGCGAACAGATCTCGGGCGTTCTCCGCATCCTTCTTCCACCGCACATCCCCGTCATGGGCGGCGATCAGCCCGAAGGCGAGCGCGACTGCACTGAAAGCCTCGCGTGCCTTGTCGTAGCCCCCTCCCTTGAAATCGGAGGCCGACGCCACCGCCGCAGCCACTGCCTTGCGCTGCTCCTTGATCTCGTCGGCGAGCGTGTCGGGGGAGACAAGCGTCGACCAGCGGAAGCCCCCCTGCACCGTGCCGCCGGTCGCTGCGCCGCCACCGGTCGCCGTCCTGGTGGACGCCGCAGCGATGAAATCGGGACGCTCGCCTTCGAGGCTCGTGAAGGCGTCGTCAAGAAAGGCCGACTTTGACGTCTTGTCCCATTCCGTTGTCGGCGGCTTCGCCCGTTGACGCTCTCCTCCCCGGCGGGCCGTCTGCGCGGCATCCCCGCGACCGGCTGCCACCAGAAAGCCGATGGCAACCAACAACCAGATCGGCAGGGGAGAACATGGCCCGGTGGACCGGCACGACATGACGGGAGCTCCTGAAGCGACAGGCAACGACACGGACGGGCAGGGCGACCCCGCAACGCCCCGGGACGTTGGCCGGGGAGACTTGGGGCCTTGGGGCAACCGAGCCGTCGGCCGATCTGGCGATTCCAACAGCCTATCCGACCACGGCCATGGTCCCGCAGGGGGGAGAGCCAGATCGGACTTTTTTCACCTTGACCGTGCTCCGGGTGACCGTCACCTTCCCGCCTCGCCGGTCGCGCGGTGAGGTGCCAGACGGTTGCCTCCAGCAGGACCGGCGGAGGCAGTTTTTCCCGCCGGAATGGAGTCCGCCCCGATGAACATCCCCGCCACGCTCTCCGACAGTTCCTCCCCCAAACACTCCACATTGAGTCTGACGCGCTGGTCGCTGTGGACGGCCAGCTTTCTCGCCGGCTGCGCCGTCGTCTCCGTGTTCAGCCTGGCTGGCTGCTCCGGCGGCGGCGCTGCTCCGCAGGCGAAGAATGGCGGCACCGAACCGGCAAAGGCTGCGGTGGTCGAGTTCCTCGAGGCGATCAAACGCGGCGATGACACCGCCGCCTCGGGCATGCTCACGAAAGTCGCCAGAGCCAAGACCCAGGAGCTCGGTCTCGCGGTGGCGCCGCCGGTGAATCCAACCGCCCGCTACCAGGTCAAGGAATGCGAAAATGTTGGAGAATCGGGTGATCTGGTCCATGTCGGCACCGTCTGGTCGGACAAGGACGAAGAGGGGCAGGAAAGCAGCGAGAACATCATCTGGGTGGTCCGACTCGACCCGGAGGGATGGCGCGTGGTGGGAATGGCGATGAACGTCTTCGACGACATGCCGCCGCTGCTGCTGAACTTCGAGGATCCCGACGACATGATCTCCAAACAGGAGATGGTGGCGGCCGAAATGCAGCGTCGGGCCCAGGCCGGCGAGCAGGCTCAAGGGACCACCCCATCGCCGAGCGGCGCCTCCACCGACACCCCCCCGCCGCCAGCGGGGCAGCCGGCCGCGATTACCGCCGGTCAACCGACAGGCGAACGGCGCCGGTAGGCCGAAGGGGGAAGCCTCCCGGCGGGCCTTGCTCGAATTAGGTCGAATTGGGTCGTTTGGACGGCCGGGGCATCTCTGCC
>CANGIH010000057.1 GCA_947453875.1 Planctomycetaceae bacterium
CCGCGACTGGTCACCAGCTGGCTGGCAAGCATTCGGCGGGCCCAGATGATCGTCGTCGTGTCGCGGGCCGATTCGAGGGCTACGATGCGCCGCAGTTGCTCGATGGCTTCCGGCATCCGCTGGCGGCGGAAGAGGATCTCCACCAGTCGCCTCGCGGCCCCCAGGTCATCGGGATCAGCCGCGATCGCGGCCCGGCAGGTTTCCTCGAGGCGCTCGATCTCGCCAGGACCTTCGTCGGTGCCGGGGAAGCCCTTCTTCACGAGGCCATCGGCGAGCAGCTCGAAACGGTCGCGGGCGGGCCCCTGAAGGGCCGCACGTGCCGCATCGATCGTCTTTGCGGCACCTGCGGGATCGGCGCTGCTTGCCTTGAGGCGGACCAGCATCAGCCAGGCGTTGGTTTTTCCAGGGGCCGCCTCCGTCGCCCGTGTGCAGATCGCCTGAGCCTCCGCCAGGCGTCCGCACCGGGCCAGGAGTGCGGCATGCCAGAGGAGTTGGCTGGCGTCGCTGCAATCATCAGGAGTCAGGCGGTCGGCGATCGCGATGGCATTCTCGGTGTCGCCGGTGGCGGCGAGCCACTCGGCCCGGAGCCTGTCCACCGCGGGACCGCCGGCATTGCCGAGCGATTCGATCACCGGCCGGGCCTCGTCGAGCCGGCCCGCGGCGGCGAGCAAGAGGGCCAGCTTGCGTCTCGCGAAGGGGACCGCCTCGCGGAGATCGACCGCCTGACGCAGCAGGCCGATCGCGGCGCCGGAATCTCCCTGGAGCTCCGCGATCGCGGCCATCTGCCGCGGAATCTCCGACCATCGGGGGCGCTGTGCTGCAGCCTCGGTGAGCAGGGCGCGGGCCTCCTCGAGGCTGCGGCGATCGTCGGCGGTCAGCGTTCCGGCGGCGACATCCTCCGCCACCCGGGCGCGTCGTCCGGCACGAACCGCCACGATCCGAGCCACCGCCTGTGCCACCCGGCCGGTGGCGTTGTCGCGGCCGGTGATCCTCGCGATCTCGCCGGCTTGCGCGGTGACCATGGCGACGTCATCCTGCTCGTCGGCCAGATCGAGGATCATTTCCCGCACCGGTAGATCGTCAGGATCGCGGGCGATGAGCTTTTCGGCGATCCGCCGGGCATCGGCGAAGCCACCCCTGGCGACATGGACGGTGATCAGCTGTCTTTGAAGGCGGTCGGCCACGGGGCCGGTCAGCCCGGAAGCTCGCTGCTCGACGTCGTCCAACCACCGCACCGATTCCTCCGCCGGGGAGGCACTCGCCAGATCGATCTCCGCACCGAGAACTTCGGCGGAGTCGCGAAGCGCCGCGGCTGCCGAATCGAGCAGGGCGCGTCCCTCATCGGACCGTCCGGCCGCGACGAGGAGAATCACGCGCTGTGCGAGCAATCCCGGCTCGTCGGGATTGGCGGCCACCGCTGCGGCGGAGGCCTCGATCGCCGCATCACGATCTCCCTTCGCCGCCTGGGCGTCGATGCGAAGGCGATCGACGATCGCAGGCTGCAGGTCGGGAGATGCGCCGAGGATTTCGATCAATTCGTCGACCTTCTTCCAGTCGCGTTTGTCGGGGGCCCGCCGGGCCTGATCGATGAGCCGGAGGCGAAACAGCGGTCGCCACAGTTCGGGAGCCGATGCCAGCTTGTCCTTCGGCACGATGGCCGCGAGTTCCTCGGCGATCGTGCTGGCCTCGTCCCACCGACCAGCGGTCTCGTGGGCCCCCATCTCCATGAGCCTTGCCGCGGCCGATCCGGGAACGGCGGCGAAGGCGCGGGTTCGGGCGTCGGTCGCCTGGTCGGATTGTCCGAGGGCCGCATGACAGCGTGCCAGGGCGAGATCGACTCTGCGTGTCAACGTGGCGTCGGCGGCAACCAAGGGGCGGAGATTCTCCCAGATCTGGAGGGCTGGCACCCACCGTTGCTCCTGCATGGCGATCATGCCTTCGGCGTACATCACCGCCGGGACGTCTTTGGGGAGCTTCGGCTTGTAGTCCGCCAGTGCAGCACGGAGATCGTCCCCACGCTGGAGGTCGGCGAGGATCGCCAGAATCGCCGTCATCAGCATCGCGTTGTCCGGCATCGCCTCCAATCCTTCCTTGAGGATGCTGAGGGTGCCGTCGAAGTCACCCCGGGCACGGGCGAGGTCCGCCCGGGCCGTGACGAGGGCTTCGGTGACCGGGGCATCACGCAACGGGCCGGCCAGGATCGCGTCGGCCCGGTCGAGCTGCTCGAGCGCCACGGAAGCACGCAGCACGACCATCGCCGCAGCGGTATCTTCGGGGTCGAGCGTGATCGCCCGCTCGGCCGCCGCCAGAGCCGCCTCCATTCGCGTGTGATCCATCTGCCAGAGTGCCATCAGCCGCCAGGCGCGGGGATCATCGGGATAGACCTCCACCATCCGCTCGAGCACCGCGTCGGCCCGCTTCACCTCGCGACGCTCCCCCTCGAGGAGGCTCGCCAGGAACACGTACGCCTCCACCCGACCGGGACGAACGTTGAATTCGGGATCGAACGATCGTTTCGTCAGGTCGTAGCCGACAAGCGCTGCCAGCGCCCGCTCCGCCTCGTCGGTGCGGCGGGCTCGCGCCGCGGTAGTCGCGTAGAGCACGTCGATCTTTTCAAGATCGACTCCGGTCGCTTCGCCTCCCGTCGGTGAACCGTCGCCGGCTGCGGCGAGGTTCTCACGGAGGATCCCGAGATGATCGAGCGCCGAATCGAAGTCACCCACAGCGCTGAGGAACGTGGCGAGCTTGTCACGCAGTTCGTGGTCATCGGGATTCTTTCTCACCGCAACTTCGAGGGCGGCCGCGGCGGCACGCAATTCGCGGACGTTGGCCTGGCCCGACTCGGCTCGACGGAGGAGGATTCGGGCGAGTTGGGCGTACTGCTCGGCGTCATCGGGCCGCAGCGTGACGTAACGGGTCAGGATCGCGATCGCCTCCGCATCGTCCCCTTCCTCGATCTTTTGGCTCGCCTGCTTCAGCATGCCTTCGGCATTGCGGCGCACCTGGTACCGATGGAGCAACGGGATGCCCAGAACGATTCCGAGGAAGACGACGGCGATGGCGATGACAACCGGCAGATTGACGCGTCGCATGGGAACTTTGAATCCTCGAAGAGGCGAGGGGATGGCGAGCGCTGAGGCGACCGCGGGGAAGGGGCCCGGGCGGAGACCCAGATTCTAGCGGGCGATCGCACGGGATCCGATTCAACCGGCGGAAAAGCCGGGCGGGATCAAGGCACCATCCACGACAAGGGGCCTGATTGGAGCCAGACGAGCAGTCCCATCAGCACCGCCAGGGCCAGGCTGTGGGGCAGGACTCTTCGTAGAATCGGTCCTTCCTGCCGCTCCACCCCCGTCGCCGTCGCGGAGACGACGATGCTCTGGGCATCGATCATCTTTCCCATCACCCCCCCGGTGCTGTTGGCCGTGCAGATGAGGAGAGGGTCGAGCCCCAACTGCTCCGCGGTGACACGTTGAAGGCTGCCGAACATCGCGTTGCTCGAGGTGTCGGACCCGGTGAGGGCGACGCCGAGCCAGCCGAGGAGCGCCGCGAACAGGGGATAGGCGGGGCCGGTCCGCGTCATCGCCAGCCCCAGGATCACGTCGGTGCCCGAATAGCGGGTGACGAAGGCGAGCGCGAGCATCGCCGATATCGTCACCAAGGGGACGGCGAGCCGCGCGAGATTCTCCCACCAGATCGCCCAGGCACGTCGGGGGGTGATCCCGAGCCAGGGCACGGCCGCGAGCGCCGCGACGAGGATGCCGGTCCCGGCGGCGGAGAGCCAGTTGAGGCGATACACCGCCCGTTCGATCTCGCGGTCGAGGTGGGTCGCCGGTGACACCTTGGCGACCCGCTCGTCGAGTCGCAGCACGGGAAATTCCGGCGCCAGCGCCGCCGCCGGCAGGATGGCAGCCGAGGCGCTCCCCGGCCGGGCCTCGAGAGTGGCCTTCACGGCCGGCAGACCCCAGGCGAAGACGGCGAGCGAAAGGAACACCCAGGGCATCCATGCCCAGACGATCCGCGCGGCTGAATCGGTCGCGTCTTGCGCCGGGAAGTGACCCGGCGAGACCGGAGGTGCGAATCGCCAGCACTCCTTCGGTTGCCAGACACGCATGAACGCCGCCAGGCAGGCCAGGCTCGCAAGTCCGCCAACGACATCGACAAGCGCCGCACCGATGAAGTTCGCCATCACTGCCTGAAGGATTGCAAACGACGCCCCGCAGACGAGCACCGCCGGCCAGACCCCGACCAGCCCTTTCCATCCGGCCATCGTCACCACCATCCAGGCGGGGATGATGAGGGAAAAGAAGGGAAGCTGGCGTCCCGCCATTGCCGAGATCGCCTGCTCCTCGAGGCCGGTCACCTTCGCCAGGGTGATGATCGGCGTGCCAAGCGCCCCGAATGCCACCGGCGCCGTGTTGGCGATGAGCGCGAGGCAGGCGGCCTCGAAGGGGGGGAAGCCCGAGCCGGCCAGGAGCGCCGCGGAGATTGCCACCGGCGCCCCGAAACCTGCGGCTCCTTCGAGGAACGCGCCGAAGGAGAAGGCGATGAGGAGCGCCTGGATGCGGTGATCAGCCGAGAGGCGTGTCACCGACCGCTTCATCACGTCGAGGGCGCCTGCCTCCACCGAGAGGCTGTAGAGGAACATCGCCGTGACGATGATCCAGCCGATCGGGAACAGTCCGAAACAGGCGCCGTAGAAGGCGGCGGCGGCCGCGGCATCCAGGGGCATGCCGACGACACCGACGGCCACGCCGAGTGCCGTCAGCAGGCCGGCACCGGCCGCCCGCTGCGCCGACCAGCCGCAGCCGGCAAGCAACCCCAGCAGCACCACCACCGGCAGCATCGCCACGAGCGTGGAGAGGAGCGGGGAACCGAGTGGGTCGTAGACATGATCCCAGACCACGGGCGGCTCCTCGGAGTTCAAAACACGACGAGCATCGCGGCCAGCCCGGCGATCCCCACGACAACGAGCCCGGCGCCGAGCCAGCGTGCGATCGGCGGTCGGTCGGAATAGCGGTAATCGTCTTGGGACACCGCTCGGAGGACGAGCCGGTGCTCCCACATCCCCGCCAGCGTCGCCACGATCCCCAGGGCCATGAGCGTCGCCCCATAGAAGCGTGTCTTGAGCGGCGAGAATCCCCCGCCGTCGAGGCTCATCGCCGCCTGGCCGAAGCGCTCGATGCCGAAGCCGAGGCTGACCATCGCCAGGCTCGTGCGGATCCAGGCCAAGAGGGTGCGGTCGGCCGCCTCGCGGTTGCGTTCGCGGGCCAGTTCGGTGCTCACCACCGCGCCATCCTCGTCACGACGGGGCTGAACGGGCGGTTCTGGTCGATGTTTCATGCCGCAGAGAATAGCACGCCGCTCATCACTCCACCTCTAGGGCGACGGCACCCGAGTGGGCGGAGAACTCCGGCGCGTAGCGGCTGCGGATCGAGGCGAAGCCGCTCGAGGCCATGCCGCGGTGCGCCGCCCGGAGCGAATACTCGAAGACGTGCGTCCCGCGCGGCAGACGCTCGAAGAACAGCTGCGTCGAGGCATCGCGGACGGCCAGATACCAGCCGGCCCCGTCGGCCCACCGCCACCCCGAGAGGACGTCGACCGGCTCAGTGAGGCTCGGGCGGTGGTCGGAGAGCTCGAGAAACTCGTAATCGCGATCGCTTGTCACGACGAGCCGCACGACGAGCTCGTCCCCCACCTCCACGCGCGTCGTGCCATCGGCGGCCGCAGCCACGAGCTCCGGTCCGGCCTTCGTCTGCCGCTTCACAAACAACTGCTTGTCGATCGCGAGCTCCGCCCGCCCCACCGCCGGCACATTGGCGATGTCGTCGAGATACTGCCAGTGAATGCCGCCGAAGGCGAGGCCCTTCTCCTTACGCGAGAGCGTGACATTCCCCATCCTGGGCTCGATCTCGCGGCGCGTGAACCTGGTCTCGATGAATCCCGTGCCCGCCTCGGCACGGGGCGTTCCGTCGTTCCCCGGCTCGATCTTTTCGCCACCGACCTCGACGGTCACAAGCTCCGTCGAAGCAAGGAGATCCTCCCCGCGGCCGAGGAGCGCGCCGATGGCATCGGCCGTGGCCCGGTTGCCGCGCCACCGGCTCGTCCGCTTTTGCGACAGGAGCCAGACTTGGAGCGCCTCGACAGCCTCGCGGTCGCCGGCCACCTCGTCGAAGGCCTCGATCATGATCGCCTGCGTTTCGATCGGCGCTGCGGCCCACTGCCACCAGGCCGGATGGGGATCGCGCCACCACATCCCCTGCCAGGCATCCTTCTCTTCGCCCGGCTTCACGTCGGCGTCGACGGCCCGCTGCCGGAGGCTGTCGATGATCGAGAGGGCCGTGTCGCGATCCCCGGCGCGGGCAAGCGCGATCGCCAGATGCCCCTGCGAGCGGCGGGCATCGACCTTCATCCAGGTCATCCGCGCGTTGTTGCGCCAGAAATCGATCGCCGCGGCGGCTTCGCCTTGCGGCGGCATGTCGGCGGCGAAGAAGCTGCGGGCATAGAGGGCGAGCGCTACCCCAGAGTCGATCGTCGGCTCCCCCTTTCCTCTTTTTTTCGCTTCATTCCGCCACTCGACAAACTGACCATCGAGCCAGGGGAGCGTGGCGAGCGCCGGCTGGATGTCGAGATCGACGCCGGCGGCGCGGAGCCGGCCGAAGCCCGAGAGGATCGAGAGCGTCACCGGCGTGCAGGTGCGGCCGCCGGGGAACCAGGGCCAGCCGCCGTCGCCGGCCCGCATCCCTTCGAGGCGCCGCAGCGCCGAGGCCTGCTCGTCGGCCGCCCGATTGGCGTCGAAGAGGAGGCCGATGCGATGCCGCGCCTCGCGCTCGTCGACCGCCTCGCGCACCCACGGTGTCTCGGCGAGGAGCGTCTGCATGAGCTCCGAGTTCTTCTCGAGCGGGCTCTCGAGCGGCTTCTGCCCCGGAGGGGGATTGCGCCACTGCTCGAACGCTGCCGCGATCCGCTCATCCGAGCGGGCTATGTGCCCGGCCCAGGCGTTGGCGTAGAGCCGCGTGAACAGGGTCTCGACGCTCTCGTCGGTCGGCTCGGCGATCGACGGCAGGGCGAGGACGGCATACCAGGCGGGATTGGATGCCGCCTGGACGACGAGCGACTGGCTGGCGATCGAGGGATGATCCTTGACGTTCGCGAGCCGCGCGATGGTCACCGTTTTCGAGCCGGGGCCGCGGAGCGTGATCGGCACCGATTCATCGACGAGGACGCGCCGGGAGAGGACCGGCAAAAACGCCTCCTCGCCGTCGGCGGCCCGGCCCGCGGAGCCGGTGGCGAGATAGCGCAAGGTCTCCGTGCCGTCGGGCACGCGCACCCGGAAGACCACCGGCTTCGACTGCCCGGCGGCAAGCTCAAAGGGCTGCTCGGCCGGCGTCTCGAGGAGGGCTTGGCGAGAGTCGCCGGTGCGGGCGTCGAAGAGCTCGAGGCGGACCTTTCCCGCAAGCGAGCCGGTCGAGCGGTTGCCGACCTTCACCGGGATCTCGACGACGTCCCCTTCGCGGAGGAACCGCGGCACGACCGGCTCCACCATCAGGTCCTTGGCGGCCACGGCCGTGTCGAGGAGCGTGCCGGAGCGGAGGCTCGCGTCGTGGGCGAGCGACTTGAACTGCCAGGTGGTGAGCGTGTCGGGGAGCGTGAACTCGATCGTCACGCTGCCGTCGTCGTTGCTCGTCAGAGCCGGCAGGAAGAACGCCGTCTCGACGAGGTTTTTCCGCGGCGGTGGGGGCGCGGCCGCCGTGTTGGCCGCTGGCGGCGGGCCTCCTCCCTCCCCCGCGGCGGCGAAATCGACCTCGAGTCCGAGGGCGACCGGCGCTCCCTTGGCCATCGCCCGGTACCGGGCAGGAGACCCATCCATCATCGCCTCGGCCATCATCGGCGCTGCCGGCATGGGGCCGCCGAACATCGGCATCATCCCCCGGCGGGTGAAGCCGAAGAACTGCATCGATTGGGGGCCGAACGGATCGCGGAACCGACGGAAGCTCACATCCACCGGCACCTGCGGCATCGCCCAGCTTCCGACGATTTGCTGGAGGACCTCGGGCCGGTTGCTGAAGAGCGTATTCACCGGGGAGCTCTCGCGGCGGAACAGCCCGGAGAGCCCAGGGGGCCAGGCGAGCGGGGCGAGGGCATCGAGCGACTGGTCGTAGAGGGTCGCCACGATCTCGGCGGGCGCCCCCTTCCCTTCCCCGTCGAGGGCGTCGTCGGCCGTCTTCACGCGCGCCCGCCAGACCTGCTTCGCCCCCGGCTCGACGCGGCGCGTGAATCGCTCCCAGGCGATCTCGAGCCGCTTGTTCGTCCAGGGGACGTCGATCACCTGCTCCTTCAGATGGAGCCGGCCGTCGCGCACCATCCAGGTCCTGAGCGTGAAGCCGCCGCGGTGGTCGTCACCGACCTCGACCCGCACCGGCCACTGCGTCCGCCCTGGCTCGGTCCAGAGGCGCGAAACGAGCTTGCCGTCCTGAAGCACTTCGACGAGGACGCGGCCTTGGTCGTAGCCCGTGGCGACGATCGCCTCGAAGCTGCTCCCCGGTTGGGCAGTCGTCGTCGCCGCAGTGAGCATGAGGGGGCGCTTGATCACTGAAATCGTCGATTCGGGGGCGACGACTTCGATCGTGTGACGGGCCTTCACGTCGGGGGTGCCGTCCGCCCCGGGCACGACAAATTCCGCCCGGTAGATGCCGGGGGGGAGCTTGACCTTGGCCACCGCCTTGCCCGTGACGCCGTCGGTGGTGTCCTCGGCTTTGAAGACCTCCTCGCCGCTCTCCCAGCCTTCGGGATCATTCGGATCGGGGGTGGGGAGCGACGCCGGGATCCGCGCTGGCTTGCCTCCACGTTGGGCCCCGGGTGCACCCCGCCCGGCAGCGCGAGGGCGCAGCACCGCGAATTGTTGGAGGAGGTCGCCGCGGAGCGGCTGCTCGGGCTGGACGAGGCGGCGGATCGTGAGCGTGCCTCTTGCCGCGCGCGGCTCGTCATCGAGCGACCGCGTCGTGACGGTGAGCGTCACCTCGGCCGGTGCGCCGTCCGGGCCTGTCGCCTGCCAGTCATCGGCCTTCACGTCGGCCTGGAGCGGCGCGTAGCCGGCGCGGACGGCCCGGTCGGTGGACCGCGTCTCGCCAGCGGGATCGGTGACGTCGGCGATCACCCGGTAGGTGAACACCGGCAGGCTGTCGACCGGCACGCCCCGGTCGGGCTTCGCCGGAAACTCCACAGTGAAGTGTCCATCCGCGTCGGTCGTGGCGCTGCCGCGCAGAATCCGGGCCGGGCCCGCGTCGAACGGGATCCAGGGGAAGAACCAGCGGCACCAAGGGGGGAACCGCATCTGCCGCTCGACCCGGTATCGAACCCTCGCGCCGGCCACCGGCAGGCCGGTGTAGGTGGTGGCGGTGCCGACGAGGGACACGGCCTTGTCGAGGACGACGGGGTTTCGCGGCGCGGCGAGTTCGACTTTGAACTTCGGCCGTTTGTACTCCTCGACACGAAGCCCGAGGAGACCGGTCGCCCCCTCCCCCTCGGCGATGATCATCCATTGGCCCGGCAGGGCGCCAGAGGGAATGGCGAACTCACCGTGGAACGAACCATGGCGATTCGTTTTCAGCGGCTGCCGGAAAAGCTCGCGGCCATTGGAATCGCGGAAGGTGACACTCACATCGCGGTCGGCCAGTGCCCGGTAGTCGCGCTTGGCCCGATCGGCGTGGGCGAGGATTCCTTTGTAGCGGACGATCTGCCCGGGGCGATGGATGCCACGGTCGGCCATGAGGATGAAGCTCGCATGCTGTTGCGGCTGCTCTTGGTGCCAGACCGAAAGCGGGTCGGAGGCGATCTCGTGGAGGATGCCGTCGAGCGTCGCCGAGAACTGGAGGAGCGTCTCACGCTGTGGCTCGATGGCAAGCTCGTAAAAACCGTCAGCGTCGGTCGTCGTCTTGCCGGCCGGCTCAAACGGCGCGGGGTTGCCGGCCTGGGCACGGA
>CANGIH010000058.1 GCA_947453875.1 Planctomycetaceae bacterium
CGGCAGCAGCACGACCTGGAGGTCGCTGGCCGAGCTCTCGCCTGTCGTTCGCAGCCTCGCCCGGGAACAGTTCGACGATCTTGTCAAACGGGTGCGGATTTTCGCCCCCGCCGCCACGGCGACGGCGATCGCTGAGCTTCCGGGCGGCTTCGCCGACGATCTCCTCGCGGCCGTTGCCGGCGTCCCTATCGATCCGCGGGGGTGACGCCCGACCGGGGGCCGCATGGCGCCGCTTGTGAGCGATTCGCGCCGTTCAGAGCAGACCGATGAGCGTCCATGTTCTCGCCGAGGTGCCCCGGCGGACAGTGGCCTCGACACGCCCCGCGACCAGCCCATCGGCGCTCGTCTCGAACTCCGCACCCCCGCCGCCGATCTTCCAGGTGAGCGTGCCGGTATCGCGGTCGAATCGACCCTTGACCGGATGCACCGCATCGGAGACGGCGTCGAAGTAGTTGCCCCTGACGGTACCGTCACGGTGGAGCGAGAGTTCGAGGAAGATGTGGGGAGCACCATCCCGATCACCGGGCGAGGGCAGCGCCGCGAACGCTCCCAGCGGCAGCCATGGTGAGGCCCCCTCATCGGGGGCGTCGAGCCTGGCCGTGACCGTCGGCGAAGGAGCCGGCACAGGCCTTGCTTCGGGTTCGGGCTCGCGAACGAGCACGCTCACCGTGCCATCCGCGGCCTTCTCCTGCTCCGCGGCGGCTTCGGCCTTCGCCGAGATCGACGGGAGGCTCCCGTCGGCTCCCGGAAAGACCACCAGTTCATCGGTGGGGCTGGCCGGAAAGGGGAGAGGCGACTCCCCCGAGACCTGGAGCACCGACCGCGGGGGCTGGCTCGGTGACAACGGCTGACTCGTCCACTGGGCGAGATCGGCTGGCCGCTGTTCGACACTCGTCGGCACCCGTGTCCCGCCGGCAAGAATCACATCCCCATCCCCCTCTTCTGGGCGCCATGCCGCCGGGTGATCGGCCCGCCACTGATCGCCAAACGGGATCGGCCCGTCCAGCGACAGGTTGCCCGGCGCCCGAGGGGCCTCCGGGGGAGCCTCCGTAGCGGTGGTTTGGGGCCGTTCAGCCCTCTCTTTCTTCGGCTCGTCTCCCCCCTTCCGGTCGTTCGGAACCGATTTCCCTGCCGCCTTCTGCCGGGCTGCCGCGGATTGTGGCCCTGCGCGGGATCCCGCGGCGTCTGCCGGGGGGAGCAGCGATGGCGGGGGTGCAGGAGGCACCGGCGCCAGAGCACGCGGGGCAGGTTGGCTCGAGCGGAATCTGCGTCCCGGCCGCTGTGCTGCGGCGGGAGCGGACGCAACCACCATCACCATCAGCACCGCCGCCATCGGTGCGACACGGCGGACACGATCCACGAAAGCCCCCAGCAGCATCGATCCCCTCCTCACGTTTGTTCCTCTGCTCGCGGTGCGACAGACGGCATCCATTGGCCAGCGGCGCGGGTGCCCCGGACATGAGCACGTGGCCGGGGGCTCAAAAAAAACAACCGGAGGCGCCGCACGGGCGACGCCTCCGGCCATGGGTGTCATGCGTTGTTGCAGGAACTCACTCGACGTCACCGCCGGGGAGTTTGCCCATCTTGATCAGGTCGCCGAACGTCGGCCCGCCGTCAGCGCTCGGCATGGCGGCGACCGTTTCCAGGGCTTTGCGAATCTTCTCGACGTTCTTGGCGTCTTCCTTCTTGTCGAGGAGTTCGGCCAGGGCATGGCCGTAGGCGTTACGGTCCTTCTTCTCCTTGCCCTTGTGGCAGAGGTTGCACTTGGCGGTCTCGACCGCGGCAGCAAGCGCCTTCTCGGCCGGATCGCTGCTGTCCGGCTTCACATAGACCGCCTTGAACTCATCCTGGAACTGCTTGATCGCGAACGCCGGACGGGCAGTCGCTCCCGCGACCGTCGCCACCGCCACGGCCATCACCACCAGCAAACCATTGCCCCGCTTCATGGGCTGCACTCCTGGGTCGAAAAGGGCTCACAACGTCCGCACACAGCACAGGACGTGGGCATTTCCAGCCTGCTGCACCCCGACGACGGGGTGCCGGGTGCGATCCACCCGTGCGTGAAGAAGTCTCGGGACCGGGCTCCGGGAAAGGAAGACCACAATCCATCGTTTACTAGACATCCTCGCGGCATCGGCTGTCAAGAATCGGGCCCCTGCGGGGGGCTGTCGGTACGGGGTGCGGGATGCTTCCAGGGGGCCCCATCCTCCCCCCCTTCCACGGCAGCCTTGTGCTGCAGACCGCCGGGCGCCACCGAGAACGTGATCTCCTCCCGCTCGGCTGCACCGTCGATCCGACGGAAAATGCTCGACCCTTCGTATCTTCCCCCGGTGTCGAGCCAGACGACCGCGGCGCGGTAGGTGTCTGGTTGGCCGATGCCAACCTGCTCGAGGAACCCGCGGCCGGAAGGGGTGATGAACCGGCATCGGGCCGTCGTCACCCGCAGGACCGGCATCACGGGTGCGGCCGGCGAATCGAGCAGCACCGCGAACCCCTCCCGATGGGCAAACAGCGCGTCTTCGAGCGCAAGACGGGTCGGGTGCGCGCTCGCCCCCGCCACGCCCCCTTCTACCTGGAGAAAGTGGCCTCCGGTCACACACCGGCCGCCACTCCACTCCACCTCCACCGGCGTGATCGCATCAGCGGCGAGGAGCGAGCCGTCCCCTTCCGCCTCGACGTCGGCAAACGTGAGCCTCGTTGGCTCTCCCGCCCGTCTCGATGCGGCCACAGGCGGGGCAGTGGCGCCGTCTTGATCGGCTGCTGGCGGGCCATCCCCTTCGCGGGGCAGGCAACGAACGAAAACCGGCTCGACACCGCGTGTGGCCGCGGTTGCACTCCCACGGCGTGCCCGACGGACGTCGAGAAACGCCCTCCGGCAATCGAGACTCGCACCGGGGCCAATGGCAAAGAGTGCCGCCGGGCCGCCGGGAGTGACAACGAGCTTGAGTCCCACTCCGTCGACGATCAGCTCGCCCGAGGCGATCGTGATCGCGGCACCACCCTCCGCGGAGGCTCCCGCGTCCGCAGTGAAGCGGAGAACGGGGGAGTGCCCGGCCACGCCCCGGAGCGTGAGCCTTCGTGCAGCGACGACGATCGGCTCCTCATCGCGGTTGCCCGTGAACGCACATTCGATGATGTCGTCGTCGCCGGCAAGGGCGACGGCCTCGCTGATCGTCGATACATCCCCGGCGCCCGGAGGGCCATCGATGACGCGCCACGTCCGCCGCGTCGGGACATCGGCACTCCCCCCCGCAGCGACGACGCCCGACGTCACGGGGCTCGTCGCTCTGGCGGGCTGTTCGGTGCCGGACGCTCCCTCCCCACGGGTGCCGGCTCCGGAAAGACCGGCCACCGGGCCGATGCCGCGCCCGCCCCGCCGGATCTGCGGCAGCATCCAGAGAACACCGACCGTCGCCACGAGGGCCGCCACCGGGACCATCCACGCCCAACGAGTCGCCGGGAGGGGGCGGGACGATTCGGGGGAGGGAGTTCCCGCGGCCAATTCCGTGTCGAGTTCGATGCCGAGTCCTTCGGCCACCGAGACCAGTTCGGCGACCAGATCGGCGGGACGCTGGTAACGCTCCTCCGGGAGCTTCCGCAGCAGCCGCTCGACGACGCGAGCCAGCCCCACCGGCACGTCGGCCCGCTCGGCCTGCACGTCCGGGGGCGGGGTCTGCTGGTGCTGAAGGAGCTTCTGGACGACCGTCCCATCGGCAAACGGCGGACGTCCGGTGAGCATGAAGAAGAGCGTGCAGCCGAGCGAGTAGAGATCGCTGCGGACGTCGGCCGCACGCGGGTCGCGGGCCTGCTCCGGGGAGATGTAGTCGAAGGTCCCGAGCGTCATTCCGGTGGCCGTGAGATCGGGAGCCCCCGACACGGTCGGCAACCGCGCCAGCCCCATGTCGACCAGCCGCGCCCGTCCGGCCGGCGTGACGATGATGTTCGAGGGCTTGATGTCGCGGTGCACGACGCCGCGATCCCAGGCATGCCCGAGAGCCTCGGCCACCTGCACCGTGAAGCGGATGGTGCGGGCCAGATCGAGCGGCCCCTCCTCGAGGACGAGATCCCGCAGGTTCGTCCCCTCGATGAACTCGAAGACGATGTAGTGCCAACCGGCGTCGGAGCCGACCGCATAGACCCGGCCGATGTTCTCGTGGTCGAGCCTGGCGGCGAGTTGGGCCTCGTTCTTGAACCGGCGGAGCATGTCGACGTCGGATGACTGCTGGCGCGAGAGCACCTTCACCGCCACCACCCGGTCGAGGGTCGTGTCGACGGCCCGGAACACGGCCCCCATCCCGCCACCGCCCACGAACCTTTCGAGGACATAGGGCCCGAGGGAATGTCCCTCGAGAGCGCGGCCGATCTCCTCCATCGACGTGGCGACGATCGGCGGCGAGGGGTTTCCCGCGGAGATCACCGTCCCATCCGGATCGGTGCGTGATCCGCCGGAGGACACCCCCGATCCTTCCTGGGAAGACGGCACGGGAATGAAGGATGAGTCCATGGCAGGGCACGCGGGCAGGCGGTGGGCGGATCGCGACCGGAAGGCCGGCCCGGATCATCACTGGTAGAATACCCTCATGCCCCTCGCCGAGGGGTCTGGCCACGCTGGAGAGTTGCATGCCGCTTCACCACGACCCGCTCCCCCCCGATCCGGCCAGAATGACGGCTGGTCTCCGTGCCCGCGTCGCCTCGTCGGCGTTCTCGGTGGGGATGGTCCTTGCACTGCTCGGAGTGCTCTCCCTCGCTGCCCCGTGGGGGGCAGCCACCGCGATCGACATCGCCTGCGGCGTGGCTCTGGCCACCGCCGGGATCGCCCAGATCCTCCTCTCTGCCAATGCCTTCGACTGGCGCGGCTTCTGGCTGGCACTCGTCTGCGGCAGCCTGTCGCTGATCGGCGGCACGGCGATGCTGGCGATCCCGCGGGCCGGGATCGAGGCGATCGTGGTGTTTGTCGGGCTCGTCCTCCTCTTTGAGTCGGCGGCGAAGTTCACCGCGGGCTGGGCCTTCCGCGATATTTTCCCGGCGGGCTGGATGCTGTTTGATGCCCTCCTCACGGCCGTCCTCGGCGGCATCCTCATCACCGCCCGCCCCGACGACGCCGGCACGCTCTTGGGCGTGCTTGTCGGGGTCAATCTCCTCTCGAGCGGGCTGATGTTCGCCGCGACGGGATGGGCCCTGAAACGCCCGGGGTCGACTGGGGACCAGGGTTTCCCGGCAGGGCGGTGAGCCTGAGAAACCGGACGAGGAAGAACACTCCGGTGCCCACCATCCAGGGGAGGTAGCCGGCCCACACGCCGGCCGCCCCCCACCCGCAGCGAAAGGCGAGAAACCACACCGTCGGCAGGCTCAACAGCCAATAACAGATGGCGTTGGCGATCATCGGCACCCGGTTGTCGAGCAGGCCGCGGAGGGCCCCGAGGCTCACCGACTGGATCGCATCCGACACCTGGTAAACGCCGGCGATGGTCACGAGCGTCCCCGCGAGCGCCGCCACCTCGGGATCGTCGGTGAAGAGACGTGCAAGCCACGCTCCGCCACTGACATAGACCCCGGCGCAGGCGGCCATCAGCCCGACACCGAGGAGCAGGGCGGCGATCCCGGTGCGACGTGCCGTGCCCAGATCACCTGCCCCGGCCGCCTGTGCCACGCGCACGCCGGTGGCCATCGACAACGATACCGGCACCATCCAGGCCAGTGACGCGATGCCGATCGTCACCTGATTGGCCGCCAGGGCGGTCGTCCCCACCCAGCCGAGCATCACCGATCCGACGGCAAAGGCTCCTCCTTCAAGCACATCCTGTGCCGCCACCGGCAAGCCGAGCGTGAACAGGCGCCCCACCATCCCGCGGAGATCCCGTTCGGCAAACATCCCCCCCCCGGCGATCCGCGGGTCGAAGAGCATCCAGCCCGCGAGGGAGAGCGCATGCACCCAACGGGCGACGAACGTCGCCCACCCCGCCCCGGCCAACCCGAGGGCCGGGAAGCCCCCATGCCCAAACACCAGACACCAGGCCAGAAGGGCATTGAGCACCACCGCCAGCAGCATGAACCCAAGCACCGGCCAGGGGCGGTCGACCGCCTCGGCCACCTGGCCGAGGACGACCGCGAGCACGGCCCCAGGGAGCGACCAGGCGATGAGGAGGAGATAACCCCGCGAAGCCTCAGCCACCTCCGGCGGCTGCCCGAGATGCTGAAGCAGCGGAACCAGCGAGGTCAGCGCCAGGGCGATTCCCCCTCCCACCAGGAGCGACAACACGATTCCCGCGCCGGCCGTGCGTGCCACCTCGACTCGATTCCCCGCACCATGAGCCTGGGCGATTCTGGGCGACACCGCCCCCACGGCTCCGAAGGCGAAATAGAGGGCAAACATCACGAAGTTGCCCACGAGCGCCGCCGCCGCCAGCGGCTCGGCCCCGAGGTGGCCGATGAGGAGCGTGTCGGTGAGCTGGAGCATCACCTGCCCTGCCTGCCCCAAGAGCATCGGCGCCGCGAGGGTCAGCAGGGGCACGATCACCCCCGGGGCGAGTCTCACGTCGGCCCGTCGTCTGCCGACGTTGCTCGTCATTCAACTCGCTCCCGACCGCATGGTCAGTCCTGCTCCCCTAGCCGCTTCGGCACGCCGGCCGCGAGGGAGATCGGCCTCGGATACCGCGACGCAAAAAAACAAACCCGCCCCCGGAAGGCCGGGGGCGGGTCGTGTGTGGGCTGTTTGGAATCAGCTTCCGTGCGAGCGGATCAGCAAGCCTCGACGCGGGCCAGAGCCAGCTTGCGACGCTTGATGCAGTGGACGGCGATCAGACCACCGATGCCCATCGCGGCAGCGACCATGTTGCCCGGCTCGGGGACGGCGACGGCAGCGACGCGGAAGCCCAGCGAGCCAGAGGCGGTGGTACCGAGCACGAAGTTGTTGGCGGTGGTGTAACCGGTGTAGCTCGAATTGGCGTAGATACCGATGTCAGTGCTGAGCGTAAGCAGGCTGCCACCCATGCGGACCACCTTCGTCGGGTCGCCGACGGTGCCAATCTGCTGCGTGCTGATGCTCGAGGAGTCGGTCAGTTCGTTCACGTTGCCGACCATGTCCCACAGCCCGTAGGTCGAGACGGTGTTGGTGTAGGAGCCGACCACCTGCATGCCGTCGGCGGCGGTCGCAGCGTAGGCGGCAGTGTTCGGAGTCGACTTGTCGGCGGGGTTGACGGTGGCGACCGGCTGGGTGTTGCCGGAGGTCGGCCAGAGGTCATAGGTCCTGTCGGTTGCGTCGTAGAAGGCGGCCTTCGTCCACTCGTCGACACTCGGGAGGAAGACCTGGGCACCGGCGTTGCGGGCGGGGATGTTTCCGGAGGTCTGACCGTTGAGCGTGTAGCTGCCGGTCTCAGTGCTCGAAGCGGCCGTGGCACCATTGGCATACCAGTTGATGAACCGAGCCGCCGAGAACCAGTTGACGAACGTCACCGGTTCGTTCGCGTAGCCGGACTTGACGGAGTAGGTGTAGCTGCCGGGCGCCCCGCTCCTGGTGATCCCACCGAGGCTGTTGGAGCCCATCTGCGAGACCCAAATGCTGTTTGCGTTGGACTTCCCTGCATCGGAGGTGTTGAGGAAGGCGGCGTACTGCGTGTTGGTCGTCTCGTAGGCCGAGATCTTGAAATTGGTGGAGACGGCACCGAGACCGGTGGTCGGGTTGGCGGCGTTGCCGATGCTCCCGACGGTCTTCCAGGTGAAGGTGTCGGCAGAGGCCGACGACACCATCGCGACGAGGGCCAGGGCGATGGCCCCGGCGAAGGCGCGGAGATCGGCGAGCCGGGCGCTCTGTCCGCTGCCAAAGAAGTGCTTGTTGCGGCGGCACTGCATTCCGCCACCAGACGAGCCGCCATGCCCCTTGCGACGCGGCTCAGACCGACGCTGCTTGCGCTGCATCGGTTCGTAGTTCCTCGAAACAGCCCCGTCGGCATCCATGTCCTCGAAGCCATTGATCGTCGAGAGTGCGTTCACGAGCGTCCCTTTCAAGTGATGTCCCGCGATGGGGACTGAAGTGCGATTCAGCGAGCGATTGAAGAAAACGGAAAGAAACCGATACCGACCAAGCGAAGACCTCGAATCACATCAGCGACAGGATCGAGGCGAAGAGCAGACCGACCGGAACCGAGCACATGGCGATGTCACGAAGCGTGAACGAACCGACCAATGACCCGGGCACGACAGCCGAACGACTTGCGTTGTTCATCGGACATTCCTCGGGGTTAGGGGCGAACGAACGAAACAGTGAAAACGTGTACGGAAACTTCTCGGCTCATCAGCCGAAGCAGGGGACGGCCCTTCGGGATCCGGTGAAAACTCCTCTGCGGTCAGCGGAGGCGAACCGCCGTTCGGTCACCTCGCGAGCCTCACAGAAAAGCGTCACCAACGAGTCGCCGGCAGCGACCCCAGGAACGTGAGCGAAGGCCCCACGGCAGCGGGCCCACTGCTCGTGCTCGACAGAGTCGGTCGATCCGAACACCACAAGCAGCGTGTCGGGGCGGGCCACGAGGGCATCAACGGCGGCTTCGAGCCCAGCCAGATCCGCTGTCAGCGACGAACCCAGATCGACCACCACGAGCTGGAACTCACCCCGCGACGCTGAATTCAGCTCGCTGGAGGCGAGGGGGGCTTGGCACTCCGTCCAGCCACCGAGTTCCGTGGCGGCCACCAGGCGACGGCGAAGGGCCGCGTCACCCGAGAGCACGATGCAGTTCAGATCAGTGGGGAGGGACCGTGCCATCCGCTCGAACGGCAGGGTGGCACGAGTCTGCTCGTGCATCATCACTGCGTCGAAGTCGAAGGAGACGGCCATGTCCACATCCTCAAAAACCCCCCAAGGCACTCCCCGGTGTCCACCGGATCCTGCCTCGGGCTGGAAGAGAGGAGGTGCACCTGCCGTGCCAATTGCGTCCGGCGGTTTGAAAAATCCTCAAGAATGCTGTTTTCAGCCGAAAAGAAGGCATTTCTCCCCACCATGGGAGAGGAGGAGGGTTGGGGAGACTCCCTCACCAAAACGTGGTGCCACGGGGGTGAAATGGCCGATCAACGGCCGAAAAAGCCGCTTTCCCCGGCCGAAACGCCGTTTCACCAGAATGGTGAGGCCGATTCACCGAGATGGGGGCTCAGGCGCCTCGATCACCCTCGTGGTGATCCAGGGATCACCCCATTTCCTGGGAGCCCGATTCGGCCTCCAGCCGATCGGCGACCAACGCCACCGCCTCCCGGGAATAGAAGTCCCACTGGGGGCCGTCCGAATCGATCAGCCGGGCGGCAAGGCCCGCCACGTCGCACCCCCGGTAGAGCGGGCTCGTATTCCGGTCTTCCAGCGGCTCCCACAGCGTCTGAGCCTCCGGGTCGATCCCCGCCAAGGCTCGTCCACGGCTGGCGATCAGGTCCTCGTAGCGGATCACCCTCTCGGCAGGGAGATGGCGGGCGTATTGCTCGAAGCTCCAGGCAAGCATCGCCAGTTGTCGGCCGACCCGATCGGGGGCGGCGTCGAGCCGGCGGCGCAGTCCATCGTCGAACATCTCGGCGGCCGGTTGGCGTCCGTCGTTCCAGTTCGCCTCGGTGGTCTGCCAGGAAAGGAGCACCGCAAGAGGATTGCGGACCATCGCAAAGCAGGGAAATCGGCCCACGAGGCCTCCCAGCAGTGCCGTGAAACAGCTGGGATGCTTGATGACGAGGCGGAAATCAGCCGCCAGCGGCTTCTCAAACCGCACCACCCCCTCCGTCACCACCGACCGCCTCAAGCCCCCGGGCCCAGGGCTCGGCCCGTAGGGATTGTCGGGAATCACCCCATCCCGGCCACGGCTGATCGCCTCCCCCCGCTCGAGCAGCGTTTTCCGCTGGGCCGCGAGGAACGCCGAGATGGCCCCCCCCACTGCGGCGGCCGAGGGGAGGCCAAGGAGTATC
>CANGIH010000059.1 GCA_947453875.1 Planctomycetaceae bacterium
CGGCGGCTGCCACGCGGGCGACCGTCGCAGGCGCCGCCGCCTGAAGGACCTCGAGCGGACGGAGCAGCTTGGCGACGATCATCCGATCCTGCGGCTGGACGAGGCTTTCGCCGCCAGCCACCGCGCGGTGAAGCGGATCGGCGACGCTCGACTCGAAGACGATCTCCTGGCGGTCATTCTCGATCGCCTCGGCACACACCCTCGCGAGGATGTCGCGCTCGAGGCCGGGGAACTCCGGATCGGCAAGAAGTTCGAGGATGCGGTTGCCCGACTGGATGCAGTAGCCGACGATCCTCGCGGTGGTCTCGTGGAGATCGTAACGATCCTGGCCGACGAGCGCGACGATGATCGAATCGAACGCACTGCGGCTGACCAGCCAGCGGGAGTAGGCTTCACCCCGGTCGAGCGGACCGACGAACCGGGAGGCGTTTTGTTTGTAGATGCGGAGAATCGCGGGCAGTTCGACATGCCGCCACTGACGCATCGTCACCCCGTCACCGGGGCGGGCGACCGTCGGGCTGACCGCCGTCGCACCGGCGGCCGACGACCGCGCCATCGGCACGGGGCGCTCGAGCAGCCTGGCAAGGATCTCCGCAGGGCGGCCTGGAGTGGCGCAGTCGCGCCCAAGAACGGCCCAACCCATCTCATGGAAGGATGGGGCGATCCGCGTCCGCGAGAAGGCGATGGCGGCACCGATCTGCCGCATGCGGTCCTCGGCGGCACGGACGAGGCGCTGGCCGTGGCCGGCCCCACGACATTCCGGAAGGACGGCGACGCGATCGATCACCGCCGCGCTGATGGTCGCTGCTCCGCCGGTTGCGGTGGCGACTCCGTCTGCGGTTTCCGCTCCGCTGATCGCATCGCCGCCGAGCATCACCGTGCGGGGGACGACTTCGACATGGCCGACGATCCGGCCGGCGAGGCGGGCCACGAGACGGTTGCCGGGATCATGGTCGGGATGATCGACGGCGGCATGGAACTCCGCCTTTGAGGGGGCGACAGGAAGGCCCGAGAGAAGCTGGATGATTTCGTTTTGATCGCCGGCCCTGGCGGGGGACACCTGGCATTCCTCGAGCATCCAGGAGGGGGGCTTCTGCGGAGCGACCGGATGAATGGGGAGGTGGATGATCGCCGGCCGCTTCTCCATTCGACCGCGGCTGACGACCGTGCCGGTGGGTCGGATCTCGACGGTCTGGATCGACTTTGCCGGGGCAGACTTGCCCGCCCGTACCTTGGACACGGCCCGCGGCTCGGCCACGGACCGCATCGAATCGGCATGCACGGGGCTCACACCATCCACGGCGCCCACATCGGGGGTGACGGCGAGCGCGGAGGAACGACGGCGAGTGGTCGTACCTTTCGCAGCACGGGCCTGGGCCCGGACAGCCCGCGACGAAACATCCCCTTGCATACCAGCGCGTGGCATGGTGCCTCCTCCCTGGAGCGATTCAAACAGTCCATTGGCCGAAAGGATAGGCGGATTGTCAGTCGTTCTCAAGTAGCAGGAAGCGGCGCAACGTCTTTTCTGTGAAAAAACACCACGGATGTTCGCGGGATGAGAGGGCCTTCGCAGCGCGGATGCGGCTGGCCAGTGGCCCCGCCAGCGCGAGCAATTGCCTCCGTTGGTCGAGCGTATGGGGGGCGAGTCGCTCGTTGACCGCGCGGATCTCACGGCAGCGACGCTTGGCGAGCGTGGGCGTGGGGAAGGTATTGATCCAGCGTTGCTTCTGGATGACTAACTCACGCGCCTCCGCCGACAGTCCCGCTTCATGGCCGAGATGACGTTCGGGATGGTAGTCGATGTCGCGCAGCGACCGATGGAGCGAGGCGAGTTCGGCCACCGGGTCGCGGACGGCATCTGCGGGGAAGAGCCTGTCGACTGGGAGCCGGAGTGTCCCGGACACCACGGCGTACCGGGGCGGATCGCATCCGGTGAGGCGGTGGACGATCCCGTCGGTGATCCGATCGTAGGCGGCCCCCCCGATCCCGTGGACGAAAATGTCGGCGACGAGCATCCGGGCCACGAGTGTCGTCAGCAGGGCCCTCGGCCGGAGGCGGAGTTCGTGCCCTTCCAGTCGCTGCAGAGCATCGACCCACTTCGACGGGGACGAATCGGGAGTGATCGGCAACTCGACGCGCAGCGTCTCCATGTCGGAAAGCAGGAGCGTGCCCGCGGTGGCCACGTTGGCGAAGACGCGGCGCCGGCGCGGATCGTCGCGTGACCAGATCCACCACGGCACCTCGAACCACGGCCCCTCCGCGGTGTCGTCGGTGCGCACCGCCAGATCGGGCATCGGCCGGGCGCGGCCGCGGATCCGCCACGTGCGGCGGTGTTCGGCCAGCGCGCCGTTGTAGGCCTCATGCAGCTGCCGTGCATGGGCGAGGAGCCAGCCGGTGAATACCATCACCGTCGGCAGCCGCACCAGTTCGCTGACCGGAAGTTCGAGGGTCTCCATCCCGAAACGGGCCTCGAGGATGTGCCTCGCCTGAGCCAGAGCCAAGCCGAGCCGATGGCTCTCGGCGGCTCGCTCCATCACCAGGGGCCACCACCGTCGGAGGATGGGGGAAGGTTCGAGCGGAAGGAGGAGATCACAGCAGCGGTCGCCGAACGAGGCGAAGGTGTCGTCATCGACGATGCCGCGCTCCTCCCAAGCCATGTCCTCTGCTGCACCGTCGAATGGGACCGACTCCAGCCGCGCTTCCGCGGGCGTGCCGATCGGAACCCCCACCGCCGTCCGACTGCAACGGTCGCTGTCAACGACGAGGTTGATCGCCGTCCCCCCGAGCTTTCTGGCATAGGCATCGAGCGCGGAGTTTTTCAACCACACGCCGGCGTGGAACAGTTCCGGCTGGTGGCCTCCCATGATGATCGGGCGGGCGATCCAGCCGGCGACGTCGCGCGGGCGTTCAACGTCGCGGTAGGCGGAGGTGTATTCGGTGGCGACACTCAGGACCTCGCGTCGGGTCGCCGCGATCAGCTCCCAGAGCCGCATGTCACCGATGCGCGTATCGAAGGCGGCGCGGAGGAGCCGGTTGTTGTCGAGAAGCGTCTCGATGCAGTCCGCAGGTGCGTCGGTCGCCGGTTCGACCGGGGGTCGAAGGAGCCGGGCACCGGAAGCGTTCGGCGCGCGGTACTTCCGCGAGGCGCTGGACCGTGGTGGCGTCATGGAGGGCGGTGTGGGGCGTGGCGGCCGGAGGTGTCGCAGGCAGCGGGACGGCGCCTGCCGGCTCAGCCGTCCACGTGTGCGGCCGCGACGACGGCGGCCTCGGCCCGGTCGAGGACGCTTCGGTAGTAGGCCAGTCGGGTCTCCGCGTTGTCCAGTGCCCCCCCGAAACTCCGCGCCAAGTCGAGGTAGAGAAGCGGCACCGGGAACTCAACGACCCGCAGTCCCGCCGCCGCCGCCTGCACCCACACCTCGAGTGGCATCGCATACCCGAACTCGGAGACATGGAGTGACTCAAGTGCCCTGCGCGTGTAGGCCTTGAAGCCGCAGAAGGCGTCTGTCAGGCCGAATCCGAACCGGGCATTGATTTCGGCGGTGATCGTTTCGTTGATTCGGCGGCGCCCTTCGGGAGGGAGGCTGTCCCCTTCGAAGTGCTGGAGATAGCGGCTTCCTGAGACGATGTCTGGCGAAGCACCGGCCGGCAGGGGGGCCGTGGCTGCCGCGAGAAACTGGGGAATGAGACGGGGTTGGTGCTGGCCGTCGCAGTCGATCGTCACCAGCCCGTCCCAGCCGCCGCTGAGTGTCTCGCGGAACGCGGTGGCCAGCGCCGCCCCGTAGCCCCTGTTCTGGGCATGTCGCACCACCCGGATATCCCCCTGCCGCTCCAGCCGGTCGGCGAGCAGTCGCGACGTGCCATCGGTCGACCCGTCGTCGACCACAAGCACGTCGGGGGTGAAGCGGAGCACCTCGTCGAGCACCCCCTCCACATGACGGACCTCGTTGAACACCGGCAAGGCCGTGAGGAACCTGCGGCCGGGGACCGGCTGAGAAGAGGGACGCATCGCGGATCCTTCACTGGGGCCGGGGCGGAGGTGGTGGCCTGGAGGCGAATGAGCCCGAGGCGGGGCCACGAACAGGCTCCCCGAATTGTAGCGCCGGGAAAACGCCGGGCAACGCGCCGGTACAGGCGTCAGATTCCCACCCTCGATTCACCGCAGGGGAACGAGTGGATCGCCCTCGTCGGCACTGGCCCGGCATGCAAGCCCCGGCAGGAGGGTGGCGAGGCGGTCGGCGAGGACCGGCATCGAGAATCGTTCGCTCGCATGGTGGCCGAGGGCGATCACCCGGATGCCGATGGCCGTGGCGTGGAGGGCGTCGTGGAGCTTGATTTCGCCGGTGAGGAAGGTGTCGCAGCCGGCTTCATGGGCGGTGGGGATGCCGTCGGCACCACTCCCGCAGACGATCGCGATGCGGCCGATGGTGGCGGCGGGGTCACCGACCAACTGCACACCCTTGGCCTCGAGGCTGCCGGCAAGACGGCGGGCAAGTTTCTCGACCGTGAGCCCGGCAGGGGCAAGCCCCATGCGTCCGAACCCGGCCCGCGGTGCCACGGCATCGCGGATCAGCGGCGCCACCGCGGTGAGGTTGCACAGGGCCGCAAGTTGATCGTTGATCCCGCCGGCCGCCGAGTCCCAGGCGGTATGGCTGCTCCAGACGGCAATGCCCGCACTGGCCAGATCGAGGAGGATCGTGCCGGTGGGGGTGCCGTCGGTGATCCGAGCCACAGGGCGGAAGGGGAGTGGATGGTGGGTGACGACGAGGTCGAACCGTTCGCGCACCGCCTCGCGGGCGACCGTGCGGTCGAGCGTGAGGCAGGTGAGCACCCGCTCGATTGTTTCGCGACGGCTGCCGAGCAGCAGGCCGACGGAGTCCCACTCCGCGGCCAGACGCAGGGGCGCGAGTTCTTCAAGCGCGGTGGTGACGGCGGTGAGCGTCGGCATGCCCTCCATCATACAATCGCGGCATCCGACTCCTCCTCCATGCCCACCGGTGCCCCATGAACCCCTCCCGCCTCTGCGTCGCCGCCGAGGCCCTGGCCTCCGACCTGCGGACGTCATTCCGCCGGGCAAGAACCCTCGGGGTGCGGGGGGTCGAGCTCGACGCCCGTGCCGATCTCGGCGGGGCGCGGGTCTCGGCCACCGGCCTGCGGCAGGTGCGCAAGTGGCTCGAAGACGAGGGGCTGGTGGTGGCGGCCGTCCGCTTTCCCACCCGCGGCGGATATGCCGACGCCGATCGTCTCGAGGCCCGCATCGCCGGGACGAAACGGGCTCTCGACCTCGCCCACGCTCTGGGAACGCAGGTGGTCATCAATCATGTCGGCGCGATTCCGGCGGCCGACAGCCCGGATTGGAGGGTGTTGATCGAGGCACTCGGCGACATCGCCGCTTGGAGCGACCGCGCCGGCGCGACGCTCTGTGCCGAGGCAGGGAGGGCATCCCCCGCCGATATCCTCCGCCTGGCCGCGGCCCTCCCCGATGGTGGTTTGGGGTGCGTGCTGGTCACGGGGGCGCTGGTCGTCCATGGTCACGATCCCGCTGTCGCCGCGGCGGAACTGGCGGCGTTTCTCCGCCATGTCCATCTCACCGACGCCATCCCCGGGGCGTTTGCCGGCCATGGCCGGCCCGTGCCGCTGGGGCGCGGCGATGTCGACCTGGCGGCGACGCTCGGCGTCCTCGAGGAACGGAGCTACCGTGGCTGGTTCGGGCTCGAAGCGATCGACGGCCGCGACCCGGCGGGGGAACTGGCCACGTCGATCGAGAGGCTCGCGGCGTTTTGAACCGGGGGCTTCAACGCGCCGCCTGCTCCGCCGTTCGGCGGAAGGTGTAGATGCCGCGGCCATCGGGGGAGAGGATCGTGAAATAGACCCCCCCCTCCTCGTCCTCGCCGAAGCTCCACACCGGCAGGCCCTCCTTCTGGTGAGGAATGGGCCGATTGGCGACGGCACGCTTCGTGGCGTCGTCCACCTTGAGTGCCCACAGCCTGCCCGAGACGTAGTCGGCATAGAGATAGCAGCCTTCGAGTTCGGGGAGTTTTTTCCCCCGGTAGACATTCCCGCCGGTGATCGACTTCCCCGCCTCGTGGTCATACTGCCAGACCGGATCGGCGAAGCCTGGCCCGGTCGATGTGCTCGTCGGGGAGTAGGCCTGTGTGCCCTCGCGGAGGTTCCAGCCGTAGTTGGCCCCCTTTGACCCGAGGTTGATCTCCTCCCACAGATCCTGGCCGACGTCGGCGATCCACAGCTGCCCCGTCCTGCGGTCGAACGACATCCGCCAGGGGTTGCGCAGGCCATAGGCCCAGATCTCACGGCGGACGCCCGATGGCCGCGGCGGCTTGCCGCCGTTCTCCGCCATCACGGCGACAAACGGATTGTCGTCGGGGATCGCGTAGGCGGTCTTCTCGCCGCGGCGGTCGACGTCGATCCGCAGCACCTTCCCGAGGAGGCTCTGGAGATTCTGCCCATTGCCATGGAGGTCGTTCTGCTTGCCACCGTCACCATAGGCGACGTAGAGATAGCCGTCGGGGCCGAAGCAGATCGTGCCGCCCTTGTGGTTCCAGTACGGATGCTCGACCCGGAGGATCTCCTCGGCAGTGGTCGGATCGATGCGGTCGGGATCATCGTTCGAGACGCGGTAGCGTTCGAGGACCATCGTGTGCGGCGCGTCTTTGGTCGTGTAGTGGAGGAAGCACTCGCCGTTCTCCTTGAAGCGGGGATGGAAGGCCATTCCCAGCAATCCCTCCTCGTTCTCCCGGTCGAGATACTGGACCTTGTCGGAGAGATCGAGGAACACCTTCGTCGCCTTCGAGTCGGGGCGGAACAGATGGATCCGCCCCTGCTGCTCCGGCACGAACAGCCGTCCGGATCGATCTCCGGCATGGGTGATGAGGATCGGCCGCAGTGGGGTGGGCTGCCCGTCGGTGTCGGCCTGCCAACCGGTCCACTCGAGGTCGGGGAAGGCCGGCACCGCTTCGATGGCCAGCGGCGCTTCGTCGATGGTTGCCGGCTCCTCCGCCGGTGCGGCACGCAGCTGGCCGAGCATCGGCAGCAGGGTGACAATCGCCGTGGCGAGCAGCCGGAGGAGAGGGGCGCAGGAGCGGGGCATCGGATCGTTGGCTGGCACGGTTGGACTCCGCAGCGGGGGCGTGGGTGGCAGGCGGGAAGAGTGTAGCCAGCGGACGCGGGGGAGCCGACAGCGATCCACTCCGAGGGGTGCGGGTGGTCGATTGCCCCTCCCCGGACACGGCGGTATCCTGAAAAACTGTCGCGATACGCTCTCCGGGCCGGCTCCATGCGCCCTTTCATCACCTGGTTGGCAATCCTCGGCTACAGCCTTGTCGCCCTCGGGCTCCCGCTGCCGCTTTCGGGTGGGGATGTCGCCGCCGATCCGGTCGCAAGGCAACTCCTGGCCGCCAAGGACCGTAGCGTCCTCTTCCCTTGCATGGACAAGCCCTGCGGCTGCGCCTCGGCCCGGCAATGCTTCCGCGAGTGCTGCTGCACGACCCCCGCCGAGCGGCTCGCCTGGTCGCGGCGGCACGGGCTCGAGGCTGAGGTGCTTGCGGCACTCGAGGCACGCTCGTCGGCGGGGCTTCCCGCAGACTCCGGTGCATCCTCCGATACGCCAGCAGCCTCTTGTTGTTCCGCAAAGCCTCCCCGCGCGGTGCCGGCCGACTCCTGCTGCAAGCCAGCGAAGGATGTCGCCTCGCCCGCCAACTGCCCCCCCCGGCCGCGTTCTTTCCGCGAGCCGCTGTGCACGCCCGGCGGGGAGATGATTGTTGAGGGGGAGAACGATCGCCGTGGTGTCCTCGTCGCTGCCGCGCCGACAGGTCGTGAGTCTGAAGCCACCCTCAAGTCCCTGCCCGAGGGCGCCCCCGACCCGGATCGCGGGTCCCCGCCGCCGGGCCGCCACGTGCCAAGCCGGCAGGTGACGCTCCGGGCGATGCTCGCCTGCCAGGGCGCGGTGTCGTCATGGATCAGCGTCGGGGCATCGCTCCCCCCGCCACGGATCGAGCTTCTCGTTCTCTTCCTGTCGCGTGAGCGTCTGGTTGTCCCAGATGTGACGGCGGAATCACCGCCCCCCGATCCGGTCGCGCCCCCTCCCTGGGCCGCCTGACAGACGCCGCTTCGGCGTCGGTTCCCGGACGTTGTCTCGATTGCCGGTAGCGGCCACGGTTCGCGCGGTCCGCGCGACCGCGCCGCCAGCCGTGCCGTTCCAAGGTCACCACATCCATTCAGGGAGATCCCATGTCCGTTCATGTTCACCCCTCCGCGCGCACGCGACGGGCGTTCACGCTCGTCGAACTGCTCGTCGTCATCGCCATCATCGGCACGCTCGTCGGCCTCCTCCTCCCCGCCGTCCAGGCGGCACGCGAGGCGGCCCGGCGGAGCAATTGCGCCAGCAACCTCCGCCAGCAGATCCTGGCGATGGTCAACTACGAGAGCGCCCGGAGGTCGCTCCCGCCGACCGATCTGCCCGGTGGGTTCTCGATCCAATCCCGCCTCCTTCCCTTCATGGAGGAGGCGAACATCGCCTCGCAGCTCGATTTCAGCAAGCCGGCGACCACCGGGGCCTACAACGCCCAGGTGCCCAACCCGGTCTTCGCGGCCCTCTTCGCCACGCCGATTCCGGTCATGCTCTGCCCCAGCGATCCCTCGCCGGCGGTCCACGCCGTGACGGCGGTCGCCGGCGGGCCGTTCACCTACGGCGGCCTGAGCTACATGGTGAGCACCGGCTCCGGCACCGGCACCAGCTACGACCAGCGCTGGCCGACCGACGGCATCGTCTACGAGGGATCGAAGGTCCGTCTCGCGGCGGTCATCGACGGCCTCTCGAAATCGGTGTTCATGAGCGAGACGGTGCGGAGCGACGGTGACGACGTCGCGCTCGCGGCCGGTCAAGCGCCCAAGTTCCCCTACCAGAAGACCCTCAACGGTTCCGGGGGCGCCAACAGCGCCAAGCAGTCGACGCCGGGCTATCCCGGCAGTGGTGCCTTCGGCGGGGCGCTCATCGGCGGCATGATCCAGAACCCGGACCTCTCGCAGATCTGGACGAAGTTCACCTCGTGGCGCGGTGCCAACACCAACACGATCCGGGGCCGGGGCACGTCGTGGGCGATGACCGGGGCGTGCAACACGCTCACCAACGGCTACTCGCCTCCCAACAGCCGGATTCCCGACGTGGTGATCCATGCCACCGGGTTCTTCGGTCCGAAGAGCTTCCACCCCGCCGGTGCCCAGGCGGCGTTTGGTGACGGCTCGGTACGGATGCTCTCCGACCGCCTCGACGCCGGTGTCTGCCGCGCGCTCCACAGCATCAACGGTGGGGAGAGTGTGTCGGCGGAGGAGTGATAGACCCAGCCGTCGCGGTGCCCCGATCACCTTGTCCCGGAGCGATCCATGCCCGAACGCCCCTCGTCCGTACGCTGGCCCGACTACCGGGCGGTGTGGCGCTGGCATTTCTATGCCGGCATCGTCTGCATCCCGTTCGTGATCGTGCTGGCCATCAGCGGAGCGATCTATCTGTTCAAGGCGGAGATCGAGGCCTGGAACGAGCGGGCCTACGACACGCTCCGATCCACCGGCGGCCGGGCGCCGGTATCGGCTCAAGTGTCGGCGGCGCTCGCCGCGTTCCCGGGGAGTCGCTTCGAGGGCTATGAACTCCCCGCGGCGGCCGGGCGGGCGGCGCGGGTCATCGTCCGTGATGGCGGCCAGTCGCGACGCGCGTACGTCGATCCCGAGTCGCTCGCCCTGCTCGGCAGCGTGATGGAGCAGGACCGGTTCATGAGGCAGGTCTTCCGACTCCATGGAGAACTGCTGATGGGGAACCGGGGCTCGAATCTCGTCGAGCTCGCCGCCTGCTGGACGATCGTGATGGTGCTCACCGGGCTCGTGCTCTGGTGGC